>JANOKY010000425.1:0-2078 GCA_031419635.1 Burkholderiales bacterium
AGCCCGATGGCGATGGCGGCCAGCACCAGCCACTGCGACGCCTGGTCCGCAAGCAACTGCCCTGGCGCCTTGGAGTTTTGCGCCTCCTGCACCAGTTTGACGATCTGCGCCAGTGCGGTGTCGGCACCGACCTTGGTGGCCTTGTAGCGGAAGCTGCCGCTCTTGTTGATGGTGGCGCCGATGACGGGGTTGCCGACCACCTTCTTCACCGGCATCGATTCACCGGTGAGCATCGACTCGTCGACCTGCGAACTGCCCTCGAGGACTTCACCATCGACCGGGATCTTGTCGCCCGGCTTGATGACGACGATCTCGCCGGCCAGCACCTGCGCCGTGGGCACCTGAGTCTCGACGCCGCCGCGAACGACGGTGGCCATCGGCGGGGCGAGGTCCATCAGCGCACGGATCGCATCCGACGCGCCAGCGCGGGCGCGCATCTCCAGCCAGTGCCCCAGCAGGATGAAGACGAGCAGGACTGCCGAGGCCTCGAAGAACACCTCGCTGTCGTAGAAAAACGTGGCGCCCACGCTGAACAGGTAGCCCGTGCCCACCGAGAGCACGATCAGCGTCGCCATGTTGGCGACCTTGTTGCGTGCCGCGCGAACGGCCGCGACCAGAAACGGCCAGACCGGATAGGCGATGGCCCCCGTCGCCGCGAAGAAGAGAAAGCGCTTGCGGTCCATCCCGAACGGGGTGGGGAAGTTGCCGAACATCTCGCCCATCGGCGAGTACAGGAACACCGGCACGGCAAACACCAGGGCCACCAGAAAACGGTTGCGCATGTCGTCGGCCATGCCCTGCATCGACATGCCGGGCGCATGGCCCATGTCATGCATCATGTCGACCTGCGGGTTGGGCGACAAGCCGCCTGCTCCGCCATGGCCGGCATGATCGCCGTGGCCTGCATGAAAATCCTTTGCTGGCTTCGTCGGCTCCTTTGCATCCGCATCGACTCCGGCGTCTTGGCTGCCTGCGCCACCATGCATCACGTGCCCGGCGTGGCCTGCATGGCCATCGCCAATCGTCTTGTGGTCTGCCGCATCGCAGACATGGGCCGGAGCGAGTTCGCCGCGGCAGTGGTAACCGCAATCGACAACGCGTTGCCGGATGGCTTCAACGGTGACCCGAGTTTCGTCGTAATGAACGGTCGCGCTGCCGGCCACATAGTTCACGTCGGCGTGATGAACGCCGGGCAGCGTCGAAAGCTGCCGCTGGACACCCGCTGCACTCAACGTGGAAACCAACTCGCCGACTTCGACGGTGCTTGTTTTCATGATGGTTCCTTCGAGGAGCGTGGCGCTCAGTGCGCCTGCCGCTTCGTACCCATTCGCCACGACGGCAGGAACCGGGGTGTGCGGCTTGCGTAGGCTTCAAACTCGGCACCGAATCGCTTGCGCATTTCTGCTTCCTCGGTGATCGCCAGACGCCCATACATGGCCAGCAGGATCGGGAACATCACCAGCGTCAGCAGCGTCGGCCACTGCAGCAGGAAGCCCAGCAAAATGAGGACGAAGGCGACGTACTGCGGATGGCGAATCCGCGCGTACGGTCCGGTCTTGGCCAGCGCGTTGCGGCGCTGCGCGTGGTAAAGCACGTTCCAGGCGCTGGACAGCAAGTAGAAGCCAACGCCCAGGAAGACGTAGCTCGCGATGTGCAGCGCTCCGAAGTGCGGATCGCCTTTCTCGCCCAGCAGCGTTGACCACAGATGCCCCGAGTTGTGCGACAGGAGATCGAGGTTCGGATACTTCGTCTGCAGCCAGCCCGACATCAGGTAGATGCTCAGCGGAAAGCCGTACATCTCGACGAAGAGCGCGACGATGAAAGCAGCGAAGGCGCCGAAGGTGCGCCAGTCACGTGCCGTGTTCGGCTTGAAGAAGCTGAACGCGAACATCAGGAACAGGGCCGAGTTGAGGACGACCAGCGTCCACAGGCCGTAACCCGAGGCTTCGTGGTTCATGGCTGCGCTCCCGTCTTGGGCGAGGGTGTGGGTGTCGGATCCGGAATGCCCGCGCCTGGCTTGCCGCCTGAGTGGCCCCCATGCCCACCACCGTGGCCCCCATGCCCGCCGTGCATGAAGA
>JANOKY010000426.1:0-4475 GCA_031419635.1 Burkholderiales bacterium
GTCGTCGGCGGCGTTGGCGTTGGCGTTGGCGTTGGCGTTGGCGGTCACGGGCAGGGCGAGCGTGGCGGTCATGGCAAGGGCAAGCAGCAGCGTTTTCATCCTCGACTCAGGGCAACAGCGATTGCAACGACAGTTCGACCGAGCGCTGGCCATCGTTGAACCAGACCAGGCCGTCCTGCACGGTGACCTGGATCTGCATCGAGCGCTGCGCCAGCGCGGCCAACGCGGCGCTCTGTTCGGCCGGAAGTTGCCACACCGCAAGCCGCTCGGTGCGGGTGAGCTTGTTCTTCACCCCGGCCCACCAGATCGGCGTGCTGGCGCTGTAGGAAATGAAGGTCGCCTGGTCGGCGCGCGCGGCGGCGCGCAGCATCCGGCGCTCGTCGGGCTGGCCGACTTCGATCCAGTGCACCAACTGCCCCGTCAGGTCGAGCTGCCACAGGTCGGGCTCCTCGGTATCGGCCAGGCCGCGCGCAAACACCAGCGCGCCATGGTGGTTGTCGGCCGGCACGTTGAGCGCATAGGCCAGCAGCCGCACCATCATGCGTTCCTCGGTCTCGCTCGGGTGCTGCGCCAGCGTCAACACATGGTCGCCGTAGATGCCGCGGTCCATGTCGGCGATCTGCAGTTGCGCTTTGTAGATGGTGGCCTTGAGTGCCATCTCAGTGACTCCACGGCGTAGCTTGCCGCCCGCGCCGCATCAAACGCTCGCGGCTGCGGCCGTTGTTTGCTCGCGACCGATTGCAGTCGTTGAATTTCCGCTTTGTGGACGGTGGCGCTGCAACGAGGCATCCTGGCAGTGCCCAGCGCTTAGGTGAGGCTGTCTTCGCTTCGCTGCGTGCGCGGGCCACAAGCCCTGTGCTCCTCAGCGCCTCACATGCGCGCTGGGCCCTGCCCGGATGCCTCGTTGCAGGTGCATTTGTGGCGTGCCAAGACGTCGAACACCGCCTCGACGCGCGCATCACAACCTGAATGCGGTCACTCGTGAAAAGCCGCAGTGGGACGCAAGCAGCCAACCAGTACGAAGTGGGTTTCAAGCTAGGCCTTCTGGTGTTTTCCGGCCGACCAGCCTTGTGCGGACAGCCAGCGTGCGCCGTCGGCGGCGGCCGGGGCTTCGAGTTCGGTGGCCATGGCGTCGTTCCAGCGGTTCAGGAAGCCGAACAGCGCGATCACGCCGGTGAGCTCGACGATCTCGCCGTCGTCCCAGTGGCGGCGCAGTTCATTGCCGATATGCTGATCGACGGCGCCCGGCACGCTGGCTGCGGCACAGGCAAATTCCAGCGCCGCCTTTTCCGCTGCGTTGAAGAGTTCGCTGTCGCGGAATTGCCATACCTGGGCCAGCCTTCGTTCGTCAACGCCCTGCTGCGCGCCAAAGCGTTCGGCGGCGCGGATGGTGTGGGCTTCGCAATAGCGGCAGCCGGCGACACGGCTGGCGACATGGCCGACCAGGCGCTTGAGCTCGCTGCTGACGCGGCCCTGGTTGTCCATCACCGCGCGGTTCAACTCGGTGAACGCGCGTGCGAGGGCCGGGCGCCGCATCATCGTCAGCACGCTGTTCGGCGCGAAGCCGAGGGTCACGTTGAAGAAGCGCGCCAGCTCGGCGATCTCGGCGTCGTGGTCGGCGGGCAGGGGGGTGACGAGGGGCATGGGGCGCCGACTGTGCCACAAGCCTGTCGTCAGCCGGGCGTGGCGTGCCGGCCCTATGCAGCCGGCGGCATATCGCCAGCCGGCCGCTGCCCAATAACAATCGCGGCACTTCGAGAAAGACTTCCATGGGCGGTGGGTTCGGCGACAGCCTGGGCGCGGCGATCGGCTTGGTGATGAGCTTCGATGCGCAGTTGGCCGGGGTGGTGGGCCTGTCGCTGGGCGTGAGTGCCAGCGCCTGCGTGTTGGCGGCGGGCTTGGGCATGGCCGCGGGCGCCTGGCTCGCGGTGGCACGTTTCCCGGGCCACCGCGTGCTCACGGCCGGGCTGAACACCTTGCTGGCGCTGCCCTCGGTGGTCGTCGGTCTCGTGGTCTATCTGCTGCTGTCGCGCTCGGGGCCGCTCGGCTCGATGGGCATCCTGTTCACGCCCAAGGCGATGGTGGTGGCGCAGACGATCCTGGTGTTGCCGGTGGTGGCGGCGCTGACGCGGCAGTTGATCGCAGACGCCTGGCGCGGCAACGGCGAGCAACTGCGTTCGATGGGTGCCGGCGTGGTGGCCAGTGCAGCCTTGCTGCTGCTGCACGAACGCCTGGCCTTGGTTACGGTGATGCTCACCGCCTTCGGCCGCGCCATCAGCGAGGTCGGTGCGGTGATGATCGTCGGCGGCAACATCGACGGCGTGACGCGGGTGATGACGACGGCCATCGCACTGGAGACGAGCAAGGGCGATCTGCCGCTGGCGCTCGGGCTGGGCCTGGTGTTGCTGGCAGTGGTGGGCGCCATCAATGCGGCGATCGCCATCGTGCAACGCCGGCAGGGCACGCATGCCGAGGCGGCGGGCAAATGATGGCCGCACCCTTGATCGAGTTGCAGAGCGCGGCGGTGCACTTCGGCGCCCTCACGGCGTTGGCCGAGGTCGATTTCACGCTGCGCGGCGGCGAGCGGGTGGCGCTGGTGGGCGCCAATGGTTCGGGCAAGACGACCCTGCTGCGCCTGCTGCACGGTCAACTGCCGCACAGCGGCCAGCGCCGCACGGCGATCGATGCGCAGGGCCGCGAGCCGGCGCAGGCGATGGTCTTCCAGCGTCCGTTCCTGTTGCGCCTCTCGGCCTGGCACAACCTGATGCTGGCGCTGTGGCTGGCGCGGGTGCCGCGCCATCAGCGCCATGCGCGTGCGACGCAGGCGCTGGCGCGGGTCGGCCTGGCCGAGCAGCGCGACCGGCCGGCGCGCGTGCTGTCGGGCGGCCAGCAGCAGCGGCTGGCGCTGGCGCGGGCCTGGGCGGTGCGTCCGCAGGTGCTGTTCCTCGATGAGCCCACCGCCAGCCTGGACCCCGGCGCCAAGCGCGAAGTCGAGCAACTGATCGCCGAGTTTGCGCAGGAGGGCATGGCCCTGGTGATGAGCACGCACAACCTGGGCCAGGCCAAGCGCCTGGCCACGCGTGTGGTCTACCTTGAAGGCGGGCGGGTCATTGTCGACCTGCCGACCCTGTTGTTCTTCAATCAACCACTGCCGGATGCGGCGGCCCAATTCGTCAAAGGGGAGTTGCCATGGCAAATATGAAGCGGTGGTTCGCTGCGGCGCTGCTGTGCGGCCTGTCGATCGCGGCAGCGGCGCAAGAGCGCTTTATCGTCATGGCCTCGACCACCAGCACCGAGCAGTCGGGACTGTTCGCGCACCTGCTGCCGGCCTTCAAGGCCGCCAGCGGCATCGAGGTGCGCGTGGTCGCCCTGGGCACCGGGCAGGCGCTGGACATGGCGCGCCGCGGCGATGCCGATGTCGTCTTCGTGCACGACACGGTGGCCGAAGAAAAGTTCGTCGCCGAGGGCTTCGGTCTCGAGCGGCGCGCGGTGATGTACAACGATTTCGTGCTGATCGGGCCGAAGGCCGACCCGGCCGGCGTGAAGGGCAAGGACATCGGGGCCGCACTTGGCAAACTCGCCGCGCAAGGCACGCCGTTCATTTCCCGCGGCGACAAGAGCGGCACCCATGCCGCCGAGCTGCGTTACTGGAAGCTGGCGGCCGTCGACGTGGCGGCCGCTGCACCGAGGGGTTATCTGGCCTGCGGCTGCGGCATGGGTCCGGCGCTGAATATCGCGGCCTCGACCAACGCTCATGTGCTGGCCGACCGCGGCACCTGGCTCAACTTCAAGAACCGCGCCGACCTCGCGGTGCTGGTCGAAGGCGACACGCGGCTGCGCAACCAGTATGGTGTGATCGTCGTCAACCCGGCTCGCCATGCGCATGTGAAAGCGGGGCTGGCGCAGGCCTTTGCGGATTGGGTCGTCTCTCCAGCCGGACAGGCGGCGATCGCCGGCTACAAGATCGGCGGCCAGCAGTTGTTCTTTCCGAGCGCGAACTAGCGACAATGGCGCTGCAGACCAGGAGCGCCCCGCCATGACCGCCGCCAAGACCTTCGCCTCCCAAGCCGACCTCGAGGCCAAGCAGGTCAGCTTCACCAAGCTGTCCGACAACGCCTATGCCTACACCGCCGAGGGCGACCCCAACACCGGCGTGATCGTCGGCGACGACGCGGTGATGGTCATCGACACCCAGGCCACGCCGGTGATGGCGCAGGACGTGATCCGGCGCATCCGCGAGGTGACCGACAAGCCGATCAAGTACGTCGTGCTCTCGCACTACCACGCGGTGCGCGTGCTCGGCGCGACGGGCTATGCGCCCGAGCAGATCATCGCCAGCCGCGACACCTACGACCTGATCGTCGAGCGCGGCGAGCAGGACAAGGCCAGCGAGATCGGCCGCTTCCCGCGCCTGTTCCAGGCCGTCGAATCGGTGCCGCCGGGCATGACCTGGCCGACGATCACGTTCAGCGGCC
>JANOKY010000427.1:0-3945 GCA_031419635.1 Burkholderiales bacterium
CCGATGCCTGGCGCCAACTGGTCGCCTTTGCTGCCGGCTACTACCAGCGCGGCCTGGGCGAGTTGGCCCTGGCGGTGTTGCCACCCGAGCTTCGCCGGCTCGACTCGACCCTGCTCGACCGCCGCCTCGCGCGCCTCCAACCCGCAGGCCAGCCCAGTCGCAGCGACCCGGCGGCGCCGGCCTTGTCGGCCGATCAAGCCGCCGCCGTCAACGCATTGCTCGGCGACACACCCGCCACCCACCTGCTGCATGGTGTCACCGGCAGCGGCAAGACCGAGGTCTACCTGCACGCGGCCGCACAGGCCCTGGCCGCGGGCCGCCAGGTGCTGGTGCTGGTGCCCGAGATCAACCTCACGCCGCAGCTCGAAGCCCGCCTGGCCGAGCGCTTTGCCGGTCACCACCTGGTGTCGCTGCACAGCGGCCTGACGCCGCCGCAGCGCTTGCGCCACTGGCTGGCCGCGCACGTCGGCCAGGCCGACCTGGTGCTCGGCACGCGCATGGCCGTGTTCGCGTCGATGCCGCGGCTGGGTCTGATCGTCGTCGATGAAGAACATGACCCGTCGTTCAAGCAGCAGGAAGGCGCGCGCTATTCGGCACGCGACCTGGCGGTCTACCGCGGCAAGCTGGAGAACGTGCCCGTCGTGCTCGGTTCGGCCACGCCTTCACTGGAAAGCTGGCACCGCGCCGAGCAGGGCGCTTACCGCCGGCTGGCGCTGCCCGAGCGCATCGGCGGCGGCGCGCTGCCCCGGGTGCGCCTGGTCGACATGAGCCTGCTGCCGCGTGATAAGGCCGACTCATCGGCACTCTCGCCGCCGCTGCTCGACGCCTTGCGTGCACGCATTGCGCGCAGCGAACAAAGCCTGGTGCTGCTCAATCGCCGCGGCTACGCACCGGTGCTGCATTGCACCGCCTGCGCGTGGAAGAGCGCTTGCCCGCATTGCAGCGCCTGGCGCGTCTTCAACAAGAGCGACCGCACGCTGCGCTGCCATCATTGCGGCTTTACGGAACGGGTGCCGCGGGCCTGCCCCGACTGCGGCAACCTCGACATCCAGGCCATCGGCCGCGGCACGGAAAAGCTCGAAGAGCAGCTCGCGCAGGCCCTGCCCGAGGCACGGGTGGCGCGCATCGACGCCGACACCACGCGGCACAAGGGCGCGCTTGAAGCCCAGCTCGGTGCCGTGCATGCCGGTGAAGTCGATGTGCTGGTCGGCACGCAAATGGTGGCCAAGGGCCACGACTTTCGGCGCATCACCCTGGTGGCCGCCGTCAACCCCGACAGCGGCTTGTTCGCCAGCGATTTCCGCGCCCCCGAGCGGCTGTTTTCGCTACTGATGCAGGCCGCAGGACGTGCCGGCCGCGATGCCGAGCAGGCCGGCAGCAGCGAAATGTGGATCCAGACCTGGCACCCGCGGCACCCGCTCTACGCCGCGCTGCGCAAGCATGACTACGCCGCCTTTGCCGCGGCGCAATTGCGCGAGCGCGAAGGCGCAGGGCTGCCGCCGTTTTCCAGCCTGGCGCTGTTGCGTGCCGAGGCCAAGAGCGCGCAGGCCGCGGCCGATTTCCTGCATGCGGCCGCGTCGGCCGCCACTGAGTTGCCCGACGCTGCGGCGGTGATGATCTACCCGCCGGTGCCGCCGCCGGTGGCGCGCGTGGCCGGCGTCGAGCGCATGCAGATGCTGGTCGAATCGCGCTCGCGCGTGGCCTTGCAGCGGCTGCTCGCGCAATGGCTGCCGGCCCTGCACGCGCTGCGCCAAAAAGACAAAACCCACCGCGCGGTACTGCGGTGGGCTGTGGATGTGGACCCGCTGGCGATCTGACGACCGCCGGGCTGCGGCCTCAATCGTCGTACTTCTTGCCTTTGCCCTTGTGCTTGTCTTTGCCGTGGCCCTTGCCGCGCTGTTCTTCGTAGCGCTCCTGGACCCAGGTTTCCTGCACGAAGTACACCGGCCGCGCGCAGGCGTTGTAGCGGCCGCAATGCTTGCCCCAGTTCTTGGCATGGCCTGGCGGCACGTACAGGTACAGCGGCGCCTGTTGCACCACCACCGCGGGCTGGCGAATGATCACCGGCTGGGCGTAGATCAGCGGCGGTGGCGGCTGCGGGCCGATCTCAATGCGGCCGTACATGCCCGGTTCGCGGATCGTGATGCCGACGCCGACATCGACCGCTGACCAGGCCGGTGCGGCGGTGACGGCGGCCAACGCGGCCATAGCGGTAAGCAGGTATTTCTTCAAAGGGGTCTCCTGTGGGGCGTGTGCAAAGCAACGGCAGTTTGCGGTCTGGCGTTGACCCGCGCCACGGTCGCCAGGCCCGCCAGCCGCACGCGGCGTGCAATATCGCCGCGGCAATGGCATGCCGTCAACGCGACACGGCCACGCCAAAGACCCAGGCCAGCGATGAAAAGCTCACGAACGCCATCACCGTCGAGGCCAGGATGATGCGCGCGATGCGGCCGTTGTCGGCGCCGTAGCGCTCGGCCAGCAAGGACACGTTGCTGGCGCTCGGCAAAGCCGCGGCGAGCGTCAGTGCGCTGACCTCGAACGCCGACAGCGGCGCGCCCAGCGCGCGGGCCATGGTGCAAAGCGTGAACACCAGCAGAGGATGCAGGAAGAGTTTGATCGCCGCCACCGGCAGGTACAGCGCGGCCGGCGTGCGCGTGTGCGCATGCTGGCCGGCGCGCCAGAGCACCGCGCCGATGGTGAACAGCGCCACCGGGGTGGCCGCATCGGCCAGCATGCGCACGATGGTGTCGATCGGCCCGCCGAACTGCAGGCCGGCCGCGGCGGTGGCCGCGCCGAGCGCAATTGACCAGGGCAGCGGGTTCGACAGCGTGCCGCGCAGCGCCTTGGCGACGGCCGCGCGCGTGCCGGCGCCGCGGGCGTCGTGGGCCTGCGCCAGGGCGATGCACAGCGAACTGGTGACGATCAGGTCGGCCAGCACGCTGCTGATCACCGGCCCCGCGGCGGCTGGCCCGAGCAACGCCACCAGAAGCGGCACGCCCATGAAGCCGGTGTTCGGAAACGCCGCCACCAGCGCACCGAACGCGGCATCCTTCATCGGCACCGCGGCCGACAGCGTGACCGCGATCGTGAAGCCCACGATCGTCAATGCGCTCGCCAGATAAACCACCAGCACCACCGGGTTCAACAATCGTCCCAGTGGCGTGTTCATGCCGAAGCGGAACAGCAGGCAGGGCAGGGCGAGATACAGCACGAAGGCGTTCAACCCCGGGATCGCCGCTTCGGGCAACACCCGCTGGCGCGCCGCGAGGTAGCCGCACAGCACCAGCGCGAAGAACGGAATCGTGACGGCGAGGATGGCCTGCATGCGCCGCGCAGTATCCACGCCGCGGCCGACGCCGGCCGGCCTGACCACAAGGCGTGTCAGGCTCGCAGGTACGATCCGCGGCCCTGCGATGGTCCAGCGATGTCCGACACCCTCAACCCCGCCCAGCTCGAAGCCGTCTACCACTTGAACAGCCCCTGCCTGGTGCTGGCCGGTGCCGGCTCGGGCAAGACGCGGGTGATCGTGCACAAGATCGCCAAGCTGCTGCAAAGTGGATTCGAGGCCAAGCAGATCGCGGCCATCACGTTCACCAACAAGGCTGCGCAGGAAATGCGCGAACGGGCCAAGGCGCTGGTCGGTTCGCGCGCGGCCAAAGACCTGGCCATCAGCACCTTCCATTCGCTGGGCGTGCGCATGCTGCGCGCCGATGGCGAGCGGCTGGGCTTGAAGCCGCAGTTCTCGATCATGGACAGCGACGATGTGCTGGGCGTGCTGCGCGATGCCGGCGGCACGACCGACGCCAAGCTGGCCCGGCAATGGCAATGGACCATCAGCCTGTGGAAGAACCAGGGCCTGGACAGCGCCGGTGCGGCCAGCGCTGCGGCCAACGCCGACGAGCAGGTGGCCGCCCGCGTGATGCAGCGCTACGAGGAGCGCCTGGC
>JANOKY010000428.1:0-7918 GCA_031419635.1 Burkholderiales bacterium
CGAGCCGAATCAAGGGCGCACCCGGCGGCACATCGGCCGCGTCGTGCGTGACCAGCAACGCCGGCTCGCGGCGCGCCGCCAAAGTGGCGAAAGTGAACTGGCGCATCTGCTCGCGCAAAGCAACATCGAGTTTGGCAAACGGCTCGTCGAGCAACAGCGCTGCCGGTGCGGCCAGCAACGCCCGCAACAGCGACACGCGCGAGCGCTGGCCGCCCGACAAGCTGGCTGGCATGCGCGCGCCGTAGCCGCCCAGGCCGGCCTCTTCGAGCGCCTGCTCGGCGGCGCGCACGCGCGCCGCCCGCTCGCCCGCGGGCAGCGCAAAGAGCAGGTTGTCCTGCACGCTCAGGTGCGGGAACAGCAGGTCGTCCTGGAACAGCAGGCCGATGCGCCGCTGCTGGATCGGCCACGCCGTCACGTCAACATCGTTCAATCGCAATCCGCCCCGCGCTTCGAACGGCGCCTCGAGCGTGCCCGCGATCCACGCCAACAGGCTCGACTTGCCCGAGCCGCTGGGCCCCATCACCGCCAGCACCTGTCCGGGTTCGATGCGCGCGCTCAAATCGCTGATCAGCGTGCGGCTGTGCACAGCGATCGTGACGCTCTCGAGCTGCAATGTCATGTCAGCTTGCGATCACGCCGAAACGCCACCGTCGACGCATGACCCGAACGACCCCAAGCGACCGCCGCGGATCCGGCTTTGCCGGTCCGCCAGCGGTGCCCCCTCGAGGGGGAGCGCCGAGGGCGCTTCGGGGGTGGTCCATGTCAACCGATTCTCGCCCGCTGCCTGCGGCCGACCCACGCCGCCAGGCCGAAGCCGATTGCTGGCAGCAACGCTTGCAGCACCGCGAATGCCGCCGCGGTGTGGCGCTGGCCACCCGAGGCCAGCGTCACGGCTTCGGTGGTGACCGTTGCGTGGCGGCCAGCGCCGATGAACTGCGTCGGCAGGTACTGCGCCACGCTGACCGCAAAGCCGACGGCCAGTGCGGCGGCGATCGGCGCGGCCAGCATCGGCCCCTTGATGCGCCACCAGAAGGCCAGGCGTGAGCGGCCCAGGGCGAGCGCGGTTGTTTCGTAGCGGCGATCGAAACTGCGCCAGGCCGGCGCCAACGCCACGAAAACATAGGGCAGGGTGACGAGGGTGTGCACCCAGGCCAGGCCGGTGAGCGTGCCGTCCAGGCGCAGCGGCAGCGCCAGCGTGTACAGGCCCGCCATGAGCAGCAGCGACGGCAGCACCAGCGGCGCCACCACCAGCGGCATCGCGCGGCGGTCCCAGGCGGCGGGGGTGGCCTCGAACCAGAGCAGCACCAGCAGCAGCGCGGCCAGCGCAGCGACCAGGCCCAGGCCGGCCGACAGCGCCAGCGCCGAGCTGCTGGCGCGCACCTGCTGCCAGGCTTCGAGGGCCCAGGCCTGCGGCAGCAGCGAAGGGAAGGTCCACACGCCGACGCACGACGAGGCCACCAGCAGCGCCGCCACGATCAGGTACAGCGCCAGCAGGCCGCGCCACAGTGCCCGTGCGGCGACGCCGCTGTATGCGCTCGGTGCGCGGCGATGTCCGTCGACGGCGCTTCGCTGCCACAGCCGCAACAGCGCGCGGCCGGCGAGCGCGCCGACCAGTGCCAAGGCCGCCAACACCGCGCCGAGCAGCAGGGCGGCAGCGGCACCCTCGGCATTGCGCGCGGCGTTGCCGTCTTGCAGCGCCTGCCAGGCCACGACGGCCAAGGTCGGCGGTGAAGCCGGGCCGACGATCATGGCCAGGTCGACCACCGTCAGGCCATAGGCCAGCACGGCCAGCAGCGGCCAGGCCAGCCGCGGCAGCAACAGCGGCCAGAGCACGCGCCACCAGATCGCGTCGCCGCGGTAGCCGAGGGTGGCACCACTGGCCAGCCACTGGCGCAGCGACAGTGCCACATCAGGGCGCGTCAGCAAGGCCACCGCGTTCCACAGCAGGAAGGGCAATTCCTTGCAGACCAGCACGGTGGTCAGGCCGATGCCCTGCGGGTCGTTGACGGTCGGCCAATCGGGCGGCGCGGCCCAGCCGGCGATCGGTGCGAGCAGCCGCGCCAGCAGCCCCGCCGGCATCAGCAGCAGCGCCAGGCCGATGGCGAAGGCCGCATGCGGCAGCGCCAGCATCGGCCCCAGCGCGCGCATCAGGCGCTGCCACAGCGGCGTGCCATAAAGGTGGGTGACCAGCCCCAGGCAGGCCGCCAGTGCGAGCGCGGTGCTGAGCACGCCACTGCTCAGCGACAACAGCAAGGCGCGCGGCAGTTGTGGGTCGGCCAGCAACGAGTGCCAGGCCGCGGCGTCAGCCGCCTGCAGCAGTGCCACCGGCAGCGCCAGGGCGAGCGGCAATGCGAACAGGGCTGCCGGAGCGACGCAGGCCGCGCGCGCAGCGGCCTTCATCACGCGGCCGGCGGGCGGCGCGATGTCAACCCTGGCCGAAGCGCCGCGTCCATTCGCGCTCGATCGGCTCGACCCACGAGGCGTGCGGCTCGGGCAGCGCGGGTGCGGGCCGGGCCACCTGGCCGGGTGCGCTGGCGGCGGCGAACAGCGCGCGCTCGGCCGCATTCAACTTGTCCAGGGCCAGCACGGTCGGGTCGCCCCAATAGCGGATGTCGGCTTTGCGCGCCTGCGCTTCGGGCGAGAGCAGGAAGTTGGCGGCAACGCGCGCGCCTTCCTTGGCGCGGGCGTTGAACGGGATCGCCAGGAAGTGCGTATTGCCGATGGTGCCGGCGCTGTGCTGGTAACTCACGACTGTGGCCGGCAGCGTTTTGGCGGCGATCAGGTTGGCGACTTCGTTGGGGTTGAAAGTCAGCGAAATCGCCAGCTCGCCATCGGCCAGCATCTGCCGCATCACGGTGTTGTTGGCCGGGAACTGCCGGCCCTGCTTCCACAGCTGCGGGTGCAGGCCATCGAGCGTGGCCCACAGCGGGGCGGTGACGCGCGCGAAGCTGTCGGCTCTGTACGCGGTGTAGAGGGGCGCGCGCTCGGCGTTGGAAACGGCTTCGAGCAGCACCTGCTTCAGGAACGTGCTGCCATGGAATTGCGGCGGCCTGGGGTAGGTAAAGCGGCCAGGATGGGCTTTCGCCCATGCACCCAGCTCGACCAGGCTCGATGGCGGCGCCGGCACTTGCGCGCTGTCGGCGTAGAAGGTCAGTTGCGCCATGCCCCAGGGCGCCTCCATGCTGTCCACCGGCTCGGAGAAATCGACCCGCGTGGTCGGCTTGCCGAGCGTATCGACCAGGGCATAGCCCGGCAGCTTCTCGCTCCACGGGCCGAACAGCAGGCCCTCGCGTTTCATGGCGAGGAAATTCTCGCCGTTGATCCAGACCAGATCGGCCGAGCCGTCGCTGCTGCGTCCGGCGGCTTTCTCGGCGCGCACCCGCTTGACCACTTCGGCGGTATCGCCGACCTTCACATGCTCGAGCATCACGTCCCGGCGCTGCGCCAGTTCGACGGCGGCCCATTGCAGGTAGGCGTTGATACGCTCGCTGCCGGCCCAGGCGTTGAAATAGACGGTCTGGCCGCGCGCTGCGGCCTCGGTGCGGGGCCAGTCAGCGGCGGTTTGGGCTGTCGTGGCGCGCGGCAGCACGAGCGCGCCGGCAGCCACCAGCAGGCTGCGTCGGCGCAGGTCAGTGATCATCGGGAGAAGGTCGGAGATGGGCTTCAAGCGGCGCGAGTGTAGCCAGTGGCCGGCGCAACCTGCAGCCGGGGCCACAGCACACGGTCGAGCGACCAGCGGCCTGGGCCCCACAGTGCGAGACCGACCAGCAGGCTGCCCCAGAACACATGCTGCTGGATTGCCGCTTCCTCCAGCGCCGGGTAGCTGATGACCGCGACGGCGTTGACCACAAACAGGCCGAGCGCCGCAAAGCGACCGCCGAGGCCGAGGACCAGCAACACCGGCAGCGCCAACTCGCCCGCCGTGCCCATTGCCGCTGCCACCTCGGGCGGCAGCAGAGGGACGTGGTACTCGTCAGTGAACAGTGCAACGGTGACACGCCAGCTTTGAATTTTGGTCAATCCCGACATAAAAAAGACCTGCGCGACATACAGCCGCGCCGCCAACTGGGCCAAGGGCTGCAGGGACTCGAGAGCGGTCACGAACCGCGTCCATACGCGGGTGGCAAAGGTCAGGGCATTCATCGATCGTTTCCTTCACGGGGCGGCGGTGGGAAGTGAACGAACGGCGCGCAGCCAACCGTCTTCAAGAGCACACACGAGCCAGCGTTGGAAGTCGTTGCAGGGTGCCGCATCCAGCGCCTCGCCGAGCGAGCGACCCGCCAGCACTTGTGCGGTAAAGCGGGCGTCCGCTGCATCGAGCGCGGCGCAGCGCGCGTGCCAGCCAACACGCCACACCAGCGCGGTTTCGGCGCGCGCGTGGTCGATCGCCGCACGTGCGGCGGCAAAGGCGGCCTCGCCGCCGTCGCGGTGGGCGGCATGGATCGTCACAATCGGGTGCGCCGATGCGACAACGGCCACGCCGGGCATCAACTCGATGCGCAGCGTCGACGCATCGGCGTCGCCCAGTCGCGACAGCGTCTGCAGCTCGGGCTCGGCATCGGCTGCTGCCTCGGCGCAGGCCAAGGCCCATTCGAGCCGGGCCATGTCGGCCAGATAGGGCACGTCGGCGAGTTGCGCATCGGCAGCGATGAACTCGGGCAGCCGTTCGCCCAGCCAGGCCAGATCGCCACGCCGCGGCGGGCGGTGGTGCCAATAGGCGCGCGCCATGGCGGCAAACGAAGTCTCGCCCAGCAGTTGCCGAACCGTCGGGAAACTCGCCGCCAGCGCTCGCTCGGCAGAAGCACCGGCATTGGCTCGATAGACCTGCAGTGCCTGCTGCGCGCGGCCGGCCGGATCGCGCACTAGGTCGGCCAGCGCATCGGACTCGCTGCCGCGCCATAACGCGGCGAGCAGGCGCTGTTGGCGTTGGGCCTCCCACGCGACGCTCGACCTGTCCATCATGCGGCCGCCAGCACAGCCGCGGCCACAATGGCCTCGGCACGGCCGGCCTCGTCGAGCAGTACCTCGAGGGCCGGCAATTCGGTGTCCCATTCGATCAAGGTCGGCAGCGCACCCAGGCGCTCGATCGCGTGGCGGTAAACGCGCCATACCGGCGCATGGACCCGGCTGCCATGGTCATCGATGACGATCGGGCCGGCGTCGTTGTAGCCGGCCAGGTGGATCTCGCCGACCGTATGGGCGTCGAGGGCATCGACCCAGGCACAGGCGGCCGCGGCGGCATCATCGTCGTCATGGCCGGCGTTGAGCGCGTTGACGACCAGGTTGTTGACGTCGAGCAGCACGCCGCAGCCGGTACACCGCGCCAGCGCATTGAAAAATTCGGGCTCGGCGATCGCATCGTCGCGCCAATTAAGGTAGGCCGACAGGTTTTCAACCAGGATGGGTCGCGCCAGCCGGTCCTGGACCCGCGACACGTTGGCGGCCAGGATCGCGAGCGATGCGTCGGTGAAGGCCAGCGGCAGCAGGTCGCCAGCGTGCAGCACCGGACCGTTGCTGCGCATCGGCGCGCGGGCGAAGCTGGCGTGGTCGGACACGCGCACCGGATCGATGAGCTCGACCAACTGTGCCAGCCGGTCGAGGTGCCAGGGGTCGAGGCCGGCCGCCGAGCCGAGCGCGAGTCCGACGCCGTGCAGGCTGACCGGCCAGCGCTCGCGCGCCTCGCGCAGCACTGCCGCCGCGGCGCCGCCGTCGGCGAAGAAGTTCTCGGAATGGACCTCGACGAAGGCCAGCCGTGGCGCAGTGTCGAACACCTCGCGGTAATGCGGCTGGCGCAGGCCGATGCCGGCCACGGTGACTTTCATGCCGAGATTCGCAAGTGGGGTGATCCCGAGCGCCGTTGGCGCGCTCATTTCATGTTGACGCGCTTTTCCATTGCCTCGGCAACAGGCAGGCGCTCGGTCATCGGCTTGCCCATTTCGCCCTTGGTCTTGCCGCCCAGCTTGTCGCAGGTGCCGCGATCGACATACTTCCATTCCTTGGGATCGTTGTCGACCTTGGACGACCCGGCGCAGGCATGGCTGCCGGCGGCACAGTCGTTGGTGCCGGCCTTGGCGACGCCGAAGCAATGTTCGAGTGGGCCCGTCGCGCTGGCCGCTTGGCTCAGCGTCGGAAGACCGAGGGCGAACAACGACGCAAGCGCCGACGAGAGGATTTGACGTTGGTTCATGAGACAGCTCCTGTGAGAGTGGATTGACACAAGCCGCGGCGCGTCCTGGCGGGCAGCCTGCCTGTCTGGGTCGCTGCCGGTGCCGGTACCTTACAGCGCCGGGTCAACTCTTCTTCTTCGTCGCCTCGACCTTGTCCATCGCCTCGCGGATCGTCAGGCCCTTCATCTCCTTGCAGGTGCCCTTGGCGAGGTACTTCCATTCGGCCGGTGACAAATCCTCCTTGGCCTGGCCGGCGCATGAGTGCCTGTCTGCCAGGTCGGCGCAGTCGTTCTGCCCCGCCTTGGCGATGGCAAAACATTTTTCCTTGCTCTGCGCTGCGGCCGGGCCGACCAGGCCAAGCGCGAGCACCGAAGCCAGGGCCGATGAAACGATCTGATGGGGGTTCATGACATCTCCTGCAGGTTGCCAACTCCGGCAACGGCCGGCGACGGAACTCGATCGTAAGCCACACCAACTTCCGTACACTGCACGCCATGAACTCCGTCAGTCCGGCTATAAGTGACTTTGCGTTACAGGTCGATCAGTTGCGCCCGCAGCTGTTGCGCTTTGCCCATGCGCAGCTGCGCAACGAAGCCTGGGCCGAGGACGCCGTCTCCGACACGCTGCTGGCGGCCCTGGCCAAACCGCAGGCCTTTGCCGGCCAGTCGCAGTTGAAGACCTGGCTGGTCGGCATCCTCAAACACAAGCTGATCGACCAGATCCGGCGCCACAGCCGCGAGGTCTCGGTGACCACGCCTGACGACGAAGAAGACTTCGATGGCCTGCTGTTCGACGACGGCGGAGGCTGGCGCGACAAGCCGGCGGAATGGGGCGACCCCGAGGCCGCCTGTGGCCGGCGCGAGTTCTTCGAAGTGCTCGAGGTCTGCGTCGACAAGCTGCCCGGCGTGCAGGGCCGCGTCTTCATGATGCGCGAATGGCTGGAGTTGGACTCGGCCGAGATCTGCAAAGAATTGAGCATCACGACGACCAATCTGTGGGTGCTGTTGCACCGAGCCCGCTTGCGCCTGCAGATGTGCCTGCAGGAACGCTGGTTCGGTAATGCCCCGGTGAAGGCCGTTGTGCAATGAAATTCCTCCAACGCAATTGCCGCCAGGTCACCGAACTGGTGCTGGCCGGCGAAGACCGCCGCCTCGGGCCGCTCGAGCGTTGGGCCCTGCGCGCCCACCTGAAGGTCTGCGGTGCCTGCCCGGCGTTCAACCGCCAAGTGGCGTTGATGCGCCAGGCACTGCCGCGCTGGCGGGCGTACCGCGACGGCGGCGAGTGAGGGCTGGTGCGGGCGCTACCGCGTTGGTGGGCCCCAGCCGCCACCCCCCGGCGTTTCGATCACGAACTGGTCGCCGGCCTGCAGCTCGGCCGAGCCGATGTGGCCGAGGATTTCGATGCGCCCATCGGCGCGCTCGATGCGGTTGATCCCCAGGGCGCCCGGCTGGCCGCCGTTGCCGCCGAAGGCTGGCACGATGCGGCCGTTGGACAGGATCGAGGCCGTCATCGGCTCGAGGAAGCGCACGCGGCGCACGCCGCCGTCGCCGCCTCGCCATCCACCAGCACCGCCGTCGCCACCCGAGCCGGCGCGGATGGCATAGCTTTCCAGCCGCACCGGGAAGCGGAATTCGAGCACCTCGGGGTCGGTCAGGCGCGAGTTGGTCATGTGGGTTTGCACGACGCTGGTGCCGTTGAAGCCCGGGCCCGCGCCGCTGCCGCCGGAGATGGTTTCGTAGTACTGGTACTGC
>JANOKY010000429.1:0-2726 GCA_031419635.1 Burkholderiales bacterium
TGCTGCTTGTAGTCGATGCAGGCGTCGAAGCCGAGTTCGTCGACCACATAGGCGCATTTGTCGGGTCCACCGGCCAGGCCGACCGCGCGGCAGCCGCGCACCTTGGCCAGCTGCCCAAACACGCTACCGACCGCGCCCGACGCGGCACTGACCACCAGCGTCGCACCGGCCTTGGGCGCAATGATCTGCGTCAGGCCGTACCAGGCGGTGACGCCGGGCATGCCGACCGGGCCGAGGTAGGCCGACAGCGGGATCTGGCGCGTATCTACCTTGTGCAGCACGCCGCGCTGGCTGGCGTCGACGATCGTGTACTCCTGCCAGCCGCCCTGGCCGACGACCTGGTCGCCGACGCTGAAGTGCGGGTTATTCGAGGCCATCACTTCGCCCGCCGTGCCGCCGATCATCACCGCGTCGAGCGCCTGCGCTGCGGCGTAGCTCTTGCTCTCGTTCATGCGCCCGCGCATGTACGGGTCCAGGCTCAGGTAATGGTGGCGCACCAGCACCTGGCCCTCGGCGACTTCAGGCACCGGGGTTTGCACCAGGCGGAAGTTGTCGGGCGTGGGTTCGCCTTGCGGGCGCGAGGCGAGCAGCAGTTGGTGGTTGATCAGTGCGGTCATGGCGTGTCCTTGGGCGTGGTCGGGGGGCGGACCTTCAGCGCATTCAGATTGCGGCCCGTGGTGGGCAGCTTGCGCAGGTACTTGAAGGTGCCGGTGGCGTGGGCGCAGAGGTGGCCGTCGTCATCGAGCACCGAGGCTTCGCAGAAGGCCATCGTCGTGGTCCTGTGCAGCAGCTTGGCGTTGGCGCGCAGGCGGCCCTCGGCCGGGCGCATGAAGCTGGTCTTCATCTCGATAGTGACCACGCCGGGGCCGAAGTCGGGCTGGTCGGCGTGGATGCTGCGCGCAGCGTGGGCCATGGCCACGTCGAGCATCGTCATCAGCACGCCGCCATGCGCCACTTCCCACGAGTTGAGGTGGGCCTGGTCGAGGTCGACGCGCAACTCGGCGTGGCCGCCCTCGAAGTGGTGCAACTCGAAGCCGAGGGCTTCGACGAAGGGGATGTGCAGGGGGAACTTCATGCGCCGTTGTGGACTGAGCTGACACCGCCATCGATGGCGAGGATTTGCCCGGTGATGTGCTTGCCCGCCGCGCTGGCGAACAGCAGTGCCGCGCCTTTCAAATCGTCGTCGTCACCCAGGCGGCGCAGCGGCGCTGCCGCGGCCATCTTGTCGGCGCCGTAGTGCGCGATCGCGCCATGCGTCATCCTGGTCGGGAAGAAACCCGGCGCCAGCGCATTGACCGTGATGCCGTGCGGCCCCCACTCCCCCGCCAGCGTGCGTGTGAAGTTCACCACCGCGCCCTTGCTGGTGCCGTAGGCGATGAACTGCATGTCGAGCGAGCCGGCCAGGCCGGCAATCGAGGCGACGTTGATGATGCGGCCGTGTTGGTTGGGCAGCATGCTGGCTTTGCCCACCGCCTGCGCGAACAGGAACAGGCTGCGGATGTTGAGGTTCATCACCTTGTCCCAGGCCTCGAGCGGGTAGCTCTCCATCGGCGCGCCCCAGGAGGCACCCGCGTTGTTGACCAGGATGTCGATGCGGCCCAGGCGCTCCATCGTCTCGGCGACCACGCGCTCGATGTCGGCGGGCTGGCTGGCATCGGCAGCGATCCAGCGTGCGTCGATGCCCTTGCCTTGCAACAGCGCGGTGGCCTCTTCCAGATCGGCCGCCTTGCGCGAGGTGAGCATGACCTTCGCGCCGGCTTCGCCCAGGGCTTCGGCGATCTGCAGGCCCAGGCCGCGCGAGCCGCCGGTGACCAGTGCGCATTGGCCGCTGAGGTCGAAGAGTTTGTAGACCGGGGTGCTCATGGTGGAGTGTCGCTTTCTGCGTCGTCAAACATACCGGGGACCAAGATCATCGGTCAGAACCATTCGTCGCGCATCTCGCGGCAGGTGGCGTTGCGTGACCCTGCCACGGCCAGCCAGGGCGCCGCCTTGGGCAACTCGTAGGCGTAAAAGTAGCGCATCGCGGCGCGCTTGCCTTGCGCAAAATCATCGTCGCGTCCGGCGCAGGCCAGGGCCACGTCCAGCCACAGCCAGGCCAGCACGGTGTGGCCGAAGGCCTGCAGGTACGGCGTGGCATTGGCCAATGCCTCTTCAGGCACGCCGGTGGACCAGGCTGCCTTGGTCGCGGCGCCGAGGGCCTGCAACGCGGCAGCGAGCTGATTCGCCGGCTCGGCCAGCTCGCGGTCATGGCCCGCGCGTTCGATGGTCGCGTCGATGCGGCTGGCCAGCAGCTTCAGCGCCGCGCCGCCGTTCACGGTCACCTTGCGGCCGAGCAGGTCCAGCGCCTGGATGCCATGCGTGCCCTCGTGGATCATGTTCAAGCGGTTGTCGCGCCAATACTGCTCGACCGGAAAATCGCGCGTGTAGCCGTAGCCGCCGAGCACCTGGATCGCCAGCGAGTTGGCCTCCAGGCACCACTCGCTGGGCCAGCTCTTCGCGATCGGCGTCAGCACCTCGAGCAACGTGTTCGCCTCGGCGCTTGCGGCCTCGCTGCCGGTGTCGAGTTCGTCGACGAGGCGGGCGCAATACAGCTCCAGCGCCAGCGCGCCCTCGCAGTAGGCTTTTTGCGCCAGCAGCATGCGTTTGACGTCGGCGTGCTCGATGATGCGGACCTGCGGCTGGGTCGCGTCCTTGCCGCCCAAGCCAACCGGCCTACCCTGCGGCCG
>JANOKY010000430.1:0-4370 GCA_031419635.1 Burkholderiales bacterium
CGCCCCGGGCGAACGGGTCGGCCTGCTCGGCGCCAACGGGGCCGGCAAGTCGACCGCGATGGGCGCGATCATCGGCCTGTACCCGAGTGCGGCCGGCAGGATCGAATACGACGGCAAGCCGCTCGAGCGTGCCACCACGGCGCAGACGGTGGCTGGCGGCATCGCGCTGGTGCCCGAGGGCCGGCGCCTGTTCTCCGGCATGAGCGTGCTGGAGAACCTGACCATGGGCGCCTTCGCGGCCAAGACGCGCAAGGCCATCGAGGGCCCGTTAGAGGCCGTGATGGCGCTGTTTCCGATCCTCAAGCAGAAGGCGAAGCAGAACGCCGGCGAGCTGAGCGGCGGGCAGCAGCAGATGGTGGCGATCGGCCGCGCGCTGACCTCGAGCCCGAAGCTGCTGCTGCTCGACGAGCCGTTCATCGGCGTGGCGCCGAAGCTGGTCGACGAGATCCTGGACGCGCTGCGGCGGATCGCCAGCGGCGGCGTGACGATGGTTCTGGTCGAGCAGAACACCCACCGCGCGCTCGACTTCGTAGCACGCGCCTACGTCCTCGAGAACGGCCGCACCGTGCTCGAAGGCAACCGCGACGCGCTGCTGAACGACCCGTCGTTCAGCAGCAAGTTTCTCGGCCTTGAATGAATCAGTAAGGAGACTTCCATGAACCGTGAACAAGAGATCGTCTCCCGCTCGAACGCCTTCCGCGACGAGTACCGGGCGGCCACCCCCGGCTGGTACCGCGGCGAGATGCATCTCGCCTTCACGCTGCTCTTTACCGGCGGCGTGATCTGGTACTGCGCCTCGCAGATCGGGGGCGCGAGCTGGATCGAATGGGCTGTTGTTGCGGTGCCGATGTTCGTGTTCGGCAACTGGGCCGAATGGGCCGGGCACCGCTGGCTGCTGCACAACCCCAACAGCATCCTGAAGCCGGCCTACAAGCGCCATGTGGCTTCGCACCATCAGTTCTTCTCGCACAAGACGCTCGCCTACAAAGGTCAGAAGGACTGGCGTGCGCTGCTGTTTCCGCCGTTCGCGCCGGTGCTGTTCGTGCTGGCCGCCTTGCCGCCGGCCCTGCTGCTCGGCACGCTGTGGACGGCCAATGCCGGCTACATCGCGATGCTGACGATGGCCGGCTACTACCTGATGTACGAGGGCCTGCACACGCTGTCGCACGTCCAGAACAGCCCGTTCCTGGACGCGCTGCCGCTGGTCAACACGGTGCGGCGAATGCATGTGCTGCACCACAACCCCGACTTCATGCACACCCGCAATTTCAACCTGACCTTCCCGATTTGCGACGCGCTGTTCGGCACCAGCGATCTGAACCGGGGCCTGATCGGCACGCTGTTCCACGGCATGTCGGACGACGGGCGCAAAGAGGAAGACCGGTTGAAGGTCGCAGCGCAGCAAGTCGACCGCGCTGAACGCAAGAACTCGAAAACCGAAGCCAAAGCCAGCGCCGAAACCAGCGCCGAGTCTCACGCCAAAACCAGCGCCAAAGTCAGGAGCCTGTGATGTCCCAAACCATTCCAACCCGCAGCCCGCGCCTGGCCAGCCGAGTCGCGATCGTGACCGGTGCCGCGCAAGGCATCGGCGCGCAGTACGCACAGGCCCTGGCGGCCGAAGGGGCGGCGGTCGTCTGCGCCGACGTGGTGGACGCCGCCGCGGTGGCGGCAGCGATCACCGCAGCCGGCGGCCGCGCCATCGCGGTGCGCACCGATGTGACCTCGGCCGAGTCGACCCGCGCGATGGCGGCGGCCACGGTCGAGTGCTTCGGGCAGATCGACATCCTGGTCAACAACGCCGGCCTCTTCGCCAACCTGGCGTTGAAACCGTTCGAGGAGATCGACAGCGCCGAGTGGGACCGCGTGATGGCGGTCAACGTGCGCGGCCCGTTCGAGTGCGCCCGCGCGGTGGTGCCGGAGATGCGTCGCCGCCAGTACGGCAAGATCATCAACATCGCTTCAGGCACGGTGTTCAAGGGCGTGCCGATGCTGCTGCACTATGTCAGCTCCAAGGGCGCGGTGGTGGCCATGACCCGCAGCCTGGCGCGTGAACTGGGCGACGCCGGCATCCGCGTCAACACGCTGGCACCGGGCCTGACGGCAAGCGAAAACACGCTCGCCAACCCGGCCTGGCAAGGCGCGATCAGCGCCAACAACATCGCCAGCCGCGCGATCAAGCGCGAAGCTACGCCCGAGGACCTGACTGGCACGCTGGTCTACCTCGCCAGCGCCGACAGCGACTTCGTCACCGGCCAGGTGATCGTGGTCGACGGCGGCTCGGTGATGCATTGATGGAATTCGAGATGAGCCTTCAAGCGCAACATTGGATCGACGGCGAATGGCATGGCGCGTCCGACGCCGCCTTTGCTGCGAGCATCAACCCCGCCGACGCCAGCGAGATCGGTCGTTATGCCGCCGGCACGGTGGACGACGCGCAGGCAGCGATCGCCGCCGCCCGCCGCGCCTTCGAGCGGCCCGACTGGGCCCAGGCCCCACGCCTGCGCCAGCAGGTGATGCTGCAATGGGCCGACAGGCTCGAGCAGCGCGCCGACGAGCTGGCGTGGCTCCTGACGCTGGAGAACGGCAAGGTGCTCGCACAGTCGCGCGGCGAGATCGGCGGCGCGATTTCGGAGATCCGCTACTACGCGGGCCTCGCGCGGTTCATCCCCGGCCATGTGTTCGAAGTGGCCCCGGGCGAGTACTCGACGCTGCTCAAAGAACCGGCAGGTGTGTGCGGGCTCATCATTCCGTGGAACGCGCCGGTGGTGCTGCTGATCCGTTCGCTGACGCCGGCACTGGCGGCAGGCTGCACCGTGGTCGTCAAGCCTGCCCCGCAGTCGGCGCTGATCACGGCCGCGGTGATCGCCGAGCTGGCCGCGGTGAAGACGCTGCCCAAGGGAGTGGTCAACCTGGTCAGCGAGCGCGGGCACGATGTGGCGCAGGCCCTGGTCACCTCGACCGAGGTGGACGTGATCAGCTTCACCGGCTCCAACGCCACCGGCCAGCGCATCATGGCCGCGGCCGCGCCGACGATGAAGAAGCTGTCGCTCGAACTCGGCGGCAAGTCGTGCTGCCTGGTGTTCGACGACGTCGATGTCGAGCGCATCGCGCCCCAGCTCGCGGCAGCGGCCACCATCATCTCCGGCCAGCAATGCACCGCGGCGCGGCGCGTCCTGGTGCATGCTTCGCGCTTTGATGCGATGAAGACGGCGCTGACCCGTGCCCTGGCTTCGCTGGTGGTGGCGCCAGCCAGCGACCCCGCCTCGCAGATGGGCCCGCTGATCGACGCCGCTTCGCTCGACCGGGTGGGCGGCCAGATCGACCAGGCGATGCAGCAGGCCGACGAAGTGCTGCTGCGTGGCCAGCGCCTGGACGGCGAGCGGGGAGGCGGCTTCTTCCTGACGCCCACGCTGGTCGCCCACCGCGACACCAGCGCGTTCTTCGTCCAGGAAGAGATCTTCGGACCGCTGGTCGTGCTGGAAAAATTCGAAGACGAACGCGATGCCGTGAAGCGCGCCAACCACACCGAATACGGCCTGTCGGCGAGCGTGTGGACGCACGACGGCGCGCGCTCCATGCGTGTCGCCCGCGCCCTGCGCAACGGCACGGTCTGGATCAACGACCACAACAAACTGTTCGCCGAAGCCGAGACCGGAGGCTATCGCCGCAGCGGCCTGGGCCGCCTGCACGGCTACGACGCGCTGATCGACTTCCTCGAGGTCAAGCACATCTACCAGAACGCCGGCGTCATGAGCGCGACATGACAGCGGCCTGACACCCACGCCACACCCCAAAAGGACATCACCATGAAGCTCAATGAACTGGCCCACCCCGCAGCCACACTGCCTACCGAACTCGATGGTTTTCGGGTCGAGATCGATGCCAAGCGCGAACGCGCCGACATCATCCTGGACCGTCCGCCCTTCAACGTCATCAGCATGCAGGCGCGCGAACAGTTGCGCATCGTGTTCGAGGCGCTCGACAACGACGATCGGGTGCGCGTGATCGTTGTGCGCGGCACCGGCGAGCACTTCTCCAGTGGCGGCAACATCCAGGGATTTCTCGAATCCACGCCCGAGGTTGTTTCCAAGCTGGCGTGGAACATCGCCTCGCCGACGCGCTGCGGCAAGCCGGTCATCGCGGCCGCCCGTGGCTACTGCTTCGGCGTGGGCTTCGAGCTCTCGCTGGCCTGCGACTTCCGCCTCGTCACCGACACCACGCTGTACGCACTGCCCGAGCAAAAGCTCGGCCAGATCCCGGGCTCGGGCGGTTCGGCGCGGCTGCAGAAGATGGTGGGCATCACGCGCACCAAGGACATCGTGATGCGCTCGCGCCGCATCAAAGGCGCGCAGGCGCTGCAATGGGGCGTG
>JANOKY010000431.1:0-5442 GCA_031419635.1 Burkholderiales bacterium
TCGGCGGCCACTACAGCTATGCGCGGGTGCCGCTGGGCGAATGGATGCGCGAGGTGTTCGCGTTCGAGCGCAACCACTACGACCGCATCGGCCACTTCATGCAAGGCGCCGTGCCGGCGATGGTGGCGCGCGAGTTGCTGCTGCGCCGAACCGCGTTGCAACGTGGCGGCTGGCTGTTCACGCTGGTGACTGCCGTGGCGCTGGCCATCAGCGCAATCTACGAGCTGATCGAATGGGGCGCGGCGGTGGCCCTGGGCTCGGGCGCCGACGAGTTTCTCGGTACCCAGGGCGACCGGTGGGACACGCAAAAGGACATGGCGATGGCCTGGATCGGCGCGATGCTGGCGCAGTTGCTGCTCGCACGCTGGCATGACCGCCAGCTCGCCGCATTGGCAAGCGCGCGCTGAGCCGGTGATGCCGCTGACCCTCGCCGCGCTGCGCCGCTACGCCATCGCGCGCAGCCTGTTCGAGCCGACCACGCTGCCCCAAGCGATCGACCGACTCGGCTTCGTCCAGGCCGACCCGATCCGCGCGCCGGCCCGCGCGCAGGACTTGACGCTGCGCCACCGCGTGGCCGGCTACCGAGCGGGCGACCTCGAGCGCCTGTACCCGACGCTGCAGATCGAGGAAGATTTCTTCGTCAACTACGGCTTCGTGCCGCGCGCCACCCACGCACTGATGCACCCGCGCAGCCCGCGCACGCTGTGGCCGAAATCGCGCTGGGCCCAGGCCCATGAGGTGCTGGCCTTCGTGCGCGAGCGCGGCGTCGTGCACCCGCGTGCCGTTGACGCGCATTTCCAGCATGGCAAGGTGCAGAACTGGTTCGGCGGTTCGAGCAATGCATCGACGCAGTTGCTCGACGGCATGCATTACCGCGGCCTGCTGCGCATCGCTCGGCGCGAGGGCGGCATCCGCCTGTATGCGGCGCGCGACGGGTATGAGCCCGCGCCCGTAGCCGATGCAGCCGCAGCGATGGACGCGATGGTCGATGTGATCCTGGCCAAGTACGCGCCCTTGCCCGCGGCCTCGCTCGGCCAGTTGGTCAGCCACCTCAGCGCCGCCGCGCCGCAGTGGCGCGACACGCGCGGCGCCACGCTGGCGCGCGCCAAGCAGCGCCTGCCGCAGGCGAGCGTGCACGGCGTGGCCTGGTACTGGCCTGCGGGCGAGAACCCGGCATCAGCGCGGCACGCCGTTCGCGACGAAGTGCGCCTGCTGGCGCCCTTCGACCCCGTGGTCTGGGACCGGCGCCGCTTCGAGCTGTTCTGGCACTGGCCGTATCGATTCGAGGCCTACACGCCGGCAGCCAAACGCCAGCTCGGCTATTACGCGCTGCCGCTGCTGTGGCGCGAGCAGGTGGTGGGCTGGGCCAATGTCGGCGTGCGCGACGGCCGGATGCAGCCCGAGGTCGGCTTCTTCGGTCCGCGCATCGGCGACAGCCCGTTCGTCAACGCCGTCGATGACGAATTGCAGCGCATGGCGCTGTTCCTCGGCGCTGGCTGACACCCTGCGCTGAGACCTCGGATACTCGTTCGCCGAATCGCACCGCTGGAGCCTGCCCGATGACCGACCCTTCCAAGCCGGACGACGCCACTGGCATGTCCAAAGGCCTGACGAGCTACGGCGACGCGGGCTTTTCGCTGTTCCTGCGCAAGGCCTTCATCAAGGGTGCGGGCTACACCGACGCCGCGCTCGAACGCCCCGTGGTCGGCATCGTCAACACGGCCAGTGCCTACAACCCTTGCCACGGCAACATGGCGCCGCTGATCGAAGCGGTCAAGCGCGGCGTGATGCTGTCGGGCGGCCTGCCGATGGACTTTCCGACGATCTCGATCCACGAAAGTTTCGCGCGGCCGACCAGCATGTTTCTGCGCAACCTGATGTCGATCGACACCGAAGAGATGATCCGCGCCCAGCCAATGGACGCGGTGGTGCTGATCGGTGGCTGCGACAAGACCGTGCCGGCGCAACTGATGGGCGCGGCCTCCGCCGGCCTGCCGAGCATCCAGCTCATCACCGGCTCGATGCTGACCGGCTCGCACCGCTCGCAGCGGGTGGGCGCCTGCACCGACTGCCGCCACTACTGGGGGCGCTTGCGCGCCGGCCTGATCGACGCAGCCGAACTGGCGGAAGTGAACCAGCAACTGGTCGCCAGCGTCGGCACCTGCTCGGTGATGGGCACGGCCAGCAGCATGGCCTGCATCGCCGAAGCCCTGGGCATGACGGTGCCCGGCGGTGCCTCGCCACCGGCCGTCACCGCCGACCGCATGCGTGTGGCCGAGCGCACCGGCGCGCAAGCGGTGCAGATGGCCCGCAGCCGGCTGACGATCGACCAGATCCTGACGCCCGCCGCGTTCGAGAACGCAATGCGCGTGCTGCTGGCGATCGGCGGCTCGACCAACGCCGTCGTGCACCTCACGGCCATCGCTGGGCGCATGGGCCTGGCGGTCGACCTGCACGCGCTGGACCGCATGAGCCGCGAAACGCCGGTGCTGCTCGACCTCAAGCCCTCGGGCCAGCATTACATGGAAGACTTCCACCACGCAGGCGGCATGGCCACCCTGCTGCGCGAACTCGCGCCGCTGCTGCGGCTCGAGGCCCTCACGGTCACCGGCCTCACGCTGGGCGAGGAGATCGAACGCGCCGGGCCCGGCTTCGAGCAGGCAGTCGTGCGCCCGCTCGCCAACCCGATCTACCGCCAGGGCGGCATCGCGGTGCTGCACGGCAACCTGGCGCCCGGCGGCGCGATCATCAAGCAGTCGGCCGCCGACGCGGGCCTGATGGAGCACGAGGGCCGCGCCGTGGTCTTCACGGGCCTGGATGACCTGGCGGCCCGCATCGACAGCCCGGAGCTGGACGTCGTGGCCGGCGATGTGCTGGTGCTGCTCCACATCGGCCCCAAGGGCGCGCCCGGCATGCCCGAAGCCGGCTACATCCCGATCCCGCAAAAACTGGCGCGGGCCGGCGTGAAGGACATGCTGCGCATCTCCGACGGCCGCATGAGCGGCACGGCCGCCGGCACGGTGGTGCTGCATGTGACGCCCGAGGCGGCGGTCGGCGGGCCGCTGGCGCAGGTGCGCAACGGCGACCGCATCCGCCTTTCGGTGGCACGGCGCGAGCTGACGCTGCTGGTCCCGGCCGAGGAACTCGAGCGTCGGATGCGTGACAACCCGATCGTCACGCCAACGGCCGAGCGCGGCTACCTCAAGCTGTTCCTGCAATCGGTGACCCAGGCCGACCAGGGCGTGGACTTCGACTTCCTGCGCGATCCCGTCACCCGCGGCCGCATCCCGAGTTGATGCCGAACTGAGGCCGAGCGGGCATCCGCCAATTGCGTTTTGTGCGCCCAGCCGGTACACGTAGGGTTTCGGCCCAGGAGACACTCGACATGGTTCACGCAATCGGCAGAAAACTTCGCGGCGCACTCGTCTTGCTTGCCGCAGCCCTGGCCGCGCCGCTGGCCGGCGCGCAGGCCGCGCGCCAGTTCAGCTTCGCCTATGACCAGCCGCCGTCCACGGCCTACGGCATCGCGGCCAACATCTTCGACGCCAAGCTGAAGGAGCTGTCGGGCGGCAAGATGAGCATCAACCAGTTTCCCGGCGCCCAGCTCGGCCAGGAGCCGGTGATGCTGCAGAAGATGCGCTCGGGCGATATCGATTTCGTCATCACCTCGACCGCCAATGCGTCGACGCTGGCGCCGCAGGCCGGTGTGTTCTCGTTGCACTACATCTTCCGCGACCAGGCGCACCTGGCCAAGTCGCTGGCCGACCCCGGCATCTCGCAGGCCTTCCGCGCGATGGTCAAGGACCAGGTGCAGGGCGCCCAGGTGCTGGGCCTGCTGACGATGGGCCTGCGCAACATGTACAGCAAGGCCGAGGTGAAATCGGTCGACGACATCAAGGGCAAGAAGGTGCGCGTGCAGGCCACCAAGACCGAGGACACCCACTTCCCGGCTTACGGCGCGCAGACGGTGCACATGCCCTTCGGCGATGTCTATACCTCGCTGCAGACGGGGGTGGTCAATGTGGCCGAGAACGGCGTCAATGTCTATCTGGCCAACAAGCACTACGAAGTGGCGCCGGTGCTGTCAATGACGGAGCACGAGGCCAATAACAACTGCCTGTGGGTCAGCGACAAGACCTGGAACAGCCTCACGCCAGAGCAACAGAAGTGGGTTCAGGCGGCGGCCGACGAGGTGGCCAAGACCGAGCCGATGCTGGCCCTCAAGCTCGAGAAGGACTCGGGCGACAAGCTGAAGGCGCTCGGCGTCAAGGTGGTCGAGAACGTCGACAAGAGGGGCTTCATCAAGGCCGCCGCACCGATTCAGGACCAGCTCGCGACCGAGCTCGGCCCTCACGCGGTGAAGATCCTGAAGCTCGTTCGCGACGTCAAGTAGTACCGCAGCCGTCGCGCATGCGGGCGGGCGAGCGCCCGCCCTGCCGATGGCTTGTCCGCCCCCACCGACAGGAGCCTGCATGGCCAATTTTCGAGCGCTCGTGCTGCAGCGCCACCGGCAACTCAAATGGAAGGCCTTCGACAAGCTCGAGGCGGGGTTGATGATCCTGTGCGGTGTGTGCATCTTCATGTTCACGCTGTCGGTGTTCCTCGACGTGGTGACGCGCACACTGGGCAGCCCGTGGCTGTGGCTGCAGCAGGTCACCACCGCGTTCTTTGCCTGGGGTGTTTTCGTCGGCATGGCTGCGGCCACACGCCGCAACGACAACTTCTACCTCACCGAAATCACCAAACGCATGACGGGCGCGCCGCGCCGGGCCATCGAGGTCATCAACCGCATCATCGTGCTGATCGTGTCGGGCCTGTTGATCTGGTTCGGCTGGAAAAACGCGCTGCTTGATATGGGCAGCTACCGCATGCCCTCGCTGATCCCGCTGGCCGTTTACACCGGCATCGTGCCGATGGCGGGCTTCCTGGTCGCGCTGTTCTCGATCGAGCAACTCGTCAACGGCTGGAAGAACGGCTTCGAAGGCCCTGAAGATCGCGACGATCTGCCAGCGGTGGAGTTGCCGGCATGAGCCTGCCCGGCCGCCCGAAGGGCGAATTGACCGCAGTGCGCAGCACGGAGGTTGCCTGATGAGCGGCGGTGCGGTCCTTTGCCTGATGGCATTTCTGTTCCTGCTGTTCGGTTACATGGGTGTGCCGGTCACGTTCGCGCTGATCGCGGGCGTGCTCACCGCGAGCGCCTTCACACCGATCAGCATGCAATCGATGGTCGGGCAACTGTTCCACGGCATCGATTCGGAAACACTCCTGGCCGTGCCCTTCTTCCTGCTCGTCGGCGAACTGATGGCCTCGTCGGACGTGGTGCAGCGCATGATCCGGCTGTCGCAAACCCTGGTGGGTCACCTGCGCGGCGGCCTGGCCCAGGTGGTCACGCTGTTCTCGATGTTCTTCGCCGGAATCTCGGGCTCGTCGACCGCCGACGTG
>JANOKY010000432.1:0-4461 GCA_031419635.1 Burkholderiales bacterium
TGCAGCAGTTTGAGGATGTCTTCGACGCGCTGGGCGATGGCGGCCTTGGCCACGCCGCGCATGCGCAGCCCGTAGCCGATGTTGGCCGCCACGTTCATGTGCGGCCACAGCGCGTAGGACTGGAACATCATCGCCGTCTGCCGCGCCTCGGGCGGCAGGTTGGTGATGTCGCGGCCATCGACGACGATGCGGCCGGATGTCGGCTGCACGAAGCCGGCAATCGCGCGCAGCAGGGTGGTCTTGCCGCAGCCCGAGCTGCCCAGCAGCGCCACCATTTCGCCGCGCTGGAGTTCCAGGCTGACGTTGTCGAGCACCGGCGTGGCGCCGTACGAAACGCACAGCGATTCGATCGCAAGGTAGGCGGGCATGGTCGGGCGTCAAAAGACGCTGCCGACTCTACGCCCAAAGCCTGTTTCGCGGCACCACGTCATACCCCCTCTCCCTTGGGGAGAAATTTCAAACGTCGAAGAAGACGGTTTCTTCTGCCGGCGTCGGGCCTTGCACATGCACATCGAAGCGATAAACCAGCTCGCCCTTGCGCTCCTCGAGATGCGCCACCAGCGTCTTGCGCCGCACTTCCCACTCGATACCATTCAGCACGGCATCTTCGGCGTTGGCCGCGGCCTCGTCGCTGAAGTACACGCGGGTGTGCAAGCCCATGTTGAGCCCGCGCGCGAACAGGATCATCGCAATGTGCGGCGCCTGCAGCTTGCCGCCCGCACCCGCCACGCGGCCGGGCTTGATGGTCTCGAAGCGGTAGCGGCCGGTCTTGAAATCGGCACCGGTGCGGCCCCAGCCGCGCCACGCCGAGGGCTTGGGGTCGGCCTCATGCGCATAGTGGCCCTTGGCGTCAGCCTGCCAGATTTCGATCAGCACATCGCGCATGGGCGTGCCCGAGCCGTCATAGACCGTGCCTTCGAGCGCGATGCGCTGGCCCTTGGTTTTCTTGTCGGCGAGCACCGGGCCGAAGTTGTTGTCGAAGATCTCGAAGCCGGCCTGCTCGGGCGCCAGGCCGATGTGCACATACGGGCCGCCGGTCTGCGACGCGGTTTCATTGAGCTGCATCGGGGTGTTGGGTTGTTGACTCATTTCAGCGTCCTTCAAACCAGGTTTGGCGCTGGCCGCGCAGCACGATGTCGAAGCGGTAGCAGCGCGAATCGAGCTCGACGAAGTTGCCCTTGTCCTGCAAGGCGATCAGGCCGCGCACTTGGTTCTCGTTCGGGATCGTGCGCACGATCGGGCAGCTCGCGATCAGCGGGTCGCCTTCGAAATACAACTGCGTGATCAGCCGCTGGGCCCAGCCCGTGCCGCTGATGGCGTAGTGGATGTGCGCCGGGCGCCATTCGTTGATGCGGTTGCGCCAGGGGTAGGGGCCGGGCTTGATGGTGCGGTAGCGGTAGTGGCCGTCGGCGTCGGTCAGCACGCGGCCGCAGCCGCCGAAGTTGGGATCGAGTGCGCCGATGTAGCTGTCTTTCGGATGCCGGTAGCGCCCGCTGGCATTGGCCTGCCAGATCTCGACCAGGGCATTCGGAACCGGCCTGCCGAACGTGTCGCGCACATAGCCATGCATGACGACGCGCTCGCCGACGGGCAGGCCGGTCTTGGCGAAGTTGAGGATCAGGTCGTCGTCCTTGGGCCCCAGCTCCTTGGCCGAGAACACCGGCGCGCTGACTTCGGTGAGGCTGTGCGCGATCGAGATCAGCGCATTGCGCGGCGAGCGCAGCACGCTGGTCTTGTAGCCGGGGGTCAGTGCTGGCGCGTGCAGCGTGGGGTCGCGCATGTCATACGGTGCGGCTGGATTCGAGGTGGGGGCCATGGGCGTTCCGTTGCGGAGCAAGGCCCGCACTCTAGGCCCCCGCGTGGCGGGCGGCAATCGGGCCGCTGCGCGCCGCGTTCAGTCAGCGCACGCCGCGCTCGTACCAACCCCGGCTGGAATTGACGATGCGCACCACCAGCAGCATCACCGGCACCTCGATCAGCACCCCCACCACAGTGGCCAACGCCGCGCCCGACTCGAAGCCGAACAGGCTGATCGCGGCGGCCACGGCCAGCTCGAAGAAGTTGCTGGCCCCTATCAGCGCCGACGGGCAGGCCACGCTGTGCGACTCGCCCAGGCGCCGATTGAGCCAGTAGGCCAGCCCCGAGTTGAACAACACCTGGATCAGGATCGGCACGGCCAGCATCGCGATCACCAGCGGCTGCTTCAGGATCGCTTCGCCCTGGAAGGCGAACAACAGCACCAGGGTGGCGAGCAGGGCGGTGATCGACCACGGGCCGATGCGCGCCAGCGTGGCGTCCAGTGCGGCCTGCCCGCGCCGCAGCAGCGCATGGCGCCAAAGCTGCGCCAGCACGACCGGGATCACGATGTACAAAACCACCGACGTGATCAAGGTGTCCCACGGCACGCTGATCGACGACAGCCCGAGCAGCAACGCGACGATCGGCGCGAAGGCGAAGACCATGATGGTGTCGTTGAGCGCCACCTGCGACAGCGTGAACAGGGGATGGCCGCCGGTCAGCCGGCTCCACACGAACACCATCGCCGTGCACGGCGCCGCGGCCAGCAGGATCAGGCCGGCGATGTAGCTGTCGGCCTGGCCCGCGGGCAGGTACGGCGCGAAGACATGGCGGATGAAGAGCCACGCCAGCAAGGCCATCGAGAATGGCTTGACGGCCCAGTTGACGAACAGGGTGACGCCGATGCCGCGCCAGTGCTGCTTCACTTGATGCAGCGCGCCGAAGTCGACCTTCAGCAGCATCGGGATGATCATGACCCAGATCAGCAGCCCGACGGGCAGGTTGACCTGTGCGATCTCCATGCGGCCGATAGCCTGGACCGGGCCCGGGAACAACTGGCCGAGCGTGATGCCGACGACGATGCACAGCAACACCCAGACCGTGAGGTAGCGCTCGAAGACGCTCATCGGCGCCGGGGCAGCGGTCAGGCCGGCCGCAGGCGCCAGGCTATGGCCCGGCGTGCTCACGCGGCGGCCTTGCCGATTTGGTCGAGTTCCCGCTGCAGCGATATGCCGGCCAGCGTGCCCAGCGGCAGCGCGAGCATCAGCTCGATGCGCCGCTTGAGGGCGACCGCGGTGTCCATGAAGGCCTTGGCCCGGTGCTCGTCGCTGCCTTCCACCGCGGCCGGGTCGGGCAGGCCCCAATGCGCTGTCATCGGCTGACCCGGCCAGAAGGGACACACCTCGCCGGCCGCGTTGTCGCAGACCGTGAATGCGAAGTCGAGCACCGGCGCGCTCGGCTGGGCGAATTCGTCCCAGCTCTTGCTGCGAAGTCCGTCCGTCGGGATGTGCAACCGCCGTAGCGTCGACAGCGCAGACGGGTTGACCCGGCCGTTCGGATGGCTGCCGGCCGAGAACGCCCGGAAGCGGCCGCCGCCAAGACGGTTCATCAGCGCTTCGGCCAGGATCGAGCGCGCCGAATTGCCGGTGCAGATGAAGAGCACATTGAAGACTCGTTCGCTCATGGCTCGCCTCAGCAGCAGGTACTTGTGGCCGTGACGGCGCTGCCTGCGGGCTTGCCCCGTGGCGACGGCGCGCAGCAGGCCGCGACGCGTTCGGCCTTGGGTGTTTCGCTGAACACCGGCACATTGGCCAAGGTGTGGAAATGCTCCCAGGCGATGCCTTGCGGGTCGGTGACCCAGTGCTTCTCGCTGCGGGCGTAGCAGCAGGTGGTTTCGCCTTCGACTTCGAGCGCCAGGCCGGCGCTCTGCGCGCGCGCCTGCAAGCCGGCCAGCTCGGCGAGGTTGTCGGTCTGGATGCCCAGGTGGTCGATGCCGGCGGCGTGGCCGCGGGTCGAGATCGCGAAGTTGACGGCGGGGTCGTCGAGCATCCACTTGGCGTAGTCGCTCTCTTGCCGCGCCGGTTGCGCGGCGAAGAGCTGGTTGTAGAAGGCGATGCTCTTGGCCAGGTCATCGACATGCAGGTGAACGTGGAAACGCTTGCTCATGGTTTTCTCCGTGGGGTGGGTCGGACGCACGCGCTGTCGACAGCGCAGCCGGTGCCTTGACAGCAGTTTTCGGTGAGGTAGGCCAGGAGGCCGTTCATGCGCTCGAAGTCGGCGCGGTAGATCAGGAAGCGGCCGTCGCGCTGCTGCGTCACGAGGCCGGCATGGGCCAGCTCCTTCAAATGGAAGGAGAGGGTGTTGGGTGGCACACCCGTGCCTTCGCTCATGGCGCCGGGCGTCAGGCCGCGAGGGCCGGCGACGACCAGGGCGCGGAAGACCTGCAGGCGCAGAGGTTGCGCCAGGGCGGCGAGAGCTTGGACGACGGCTTGTTGTTCCATAGTTCCAGTATCGGAGAAATAACAAACCACTGTCAATGCCCCTTCGCGCCGATGGGAGAATGCCTCGCATGGCCCCCGCGCTGTCGCTAACCCTGACCCGCCCCGACGACTGGCACCTGCACCTGCGCGACGGCGCGGCGATGGCGGCGGTGCTGCCGGCCAC
>JANOKY010000433.1:0-2680 GCA_031419635.1 Burkholderiales bacterium
CATGGCGGCCTCGAGCACCGCGCCAGCACGGCCTTGATCGCTGCGCGGCGCGATCTGCCGCGCAGCGGCCAGGCGCTGGCCGGCGAGGGCTACAACACCCTGCTCGGGTTGATCTCTCACGAGTACTTCCACACCTGGAACGTCAAGCGCCTGAAGCCGCGCGAGCTGGCGCGCATCGACTACGCGCGCGAGAACCACACCGAGCTGCTGTGGTTCTTCGAGGGCTTCACTTCGTACTACGACGACCTGCTGCTGCTGCGCGCCGGGCTGATCGATGCGCCGCGCTACCTGACCCTGATCGCCAAGACGATCAACGGCGTGGCCGCCACACCCGGCCGCGCGGTGCAGAGCGTGGCCCAGGCCAGCTTCGACGCCTGGGTCAAGCATTACCGCAGCGACGAGAACACGCCCAACGCGACGGTCAGCTACTACACGCTGGGCTCGCTGGTGGCGCTGGCGCTGGACCTGACGCTGCGCCGCGAACGACGCGGCACGCTCGACGCTGTGATGCGGCGCCTGTGGCAGCGCAGCCGCGGCGGGCCGATCGACGAGGCCGACATCGCTGCGGCATTGCGCGAAGTCGGTGGCCGCGCGTACACGAAGGAGTTGGCGGCCTGGGTTCACGGCCGCGGCGAAGTGCCCTTGCCGGCGCTGCTCGATGCCGCCGGTGTGGCCCAGCGCCACACCCCCGCTGCATTTGCTGCGGCGCTGGGTCTGCGCCTGTCGGAAGGCGCGCTCAGCGGCGTGCAGGTCAAGTCGGTGTTGGCCGGCGGTGCCGCGGCCGGTGCCGGGGTGTCGGCGGGCGACGAGTTGCTGGCGGTCGGCGGCTGGCGCATCCGCCGGCTCGATGATGCGCAGCAATGGCTCGCCGCCGGCCAGCCCTTTGAGTTGCTGTTGGTGCGGGACCAGCGCGTGCTGACGCTGCGCGTGCAGCCCGACGCGACAACGCCGCCCACGCTGGCCTTGGCCCTGGCCGACAAGCCCAGCGCTGCCGCCGCGTCGCTGCGGCGCGGCTGGCTCGGCCTGTAGCGCAGGCCGGCTTTGCGATGAGCACGCTCGCTCTGCCGGCCGCACCGGCCCTGCCGATGCAGCGGCGCGTCTTGCGCCGCAGCGGTTGGTGGGCGCTGCTGGCGGTGGTGCTGCTCGGCCACGCCTTGGCCACCTTGTGGCTGCAAGACAACCTGGCTGGCTGGGGGGAAGGCGACAAGCCGATGCCGCCGCGCATGGAAGTGGCTTTCGTGCAAGTGCTGGCACCGGCCGCACCACCGCCCGCGCCAGGCCCCGGCGCGCGCGCGGCGAAGAAGCTGGCCAAGGCGCGCGCGGTGGTGCCGGCGGCGTCGGCGCCTGTGCCCGAAGCCGTGCCGCCAGTGGCCGAGCCACCTGTGCTGGCCGCGGTGGTGGTCGAGCCGGCGCTGCCGCCGCCCGCAGGGGCCGCAGCGAGTGCGCCATTGACCGTTGCCGAAGCGGCCACGGTGCCCGCGCCGATGGCGACGGCCTCGGCCCCGGCGGCAACCATCGCCGCGTTCGACTGGCCGCCGTCGACGCGCCTGAGCTATGGCCTGACCGGCAACTACCGCGGCGAGGTGCATGGCAGCGCCCGTGTGCAGTGGGTGCGCCAGGGCTCGCGCTACCAGGTGCACCTGGACATCGCCATCGGCCCCAGCTTCGCGCCGCTGATCTCGCGCCGCATGACCAGCGACGGCACGCTCGGCGATCAGGGCCTGGTGCCGGGCCGCTACGACGAGGCCACGCGACTGCCGTTCCAGCAACCGCGCCGCGCCACGGTGCTGTTCACGCCCGAGCAGGTGACTCTGGCCAACGGCAGCCAGCAGGAGGCATTGCCGGGCATGCAGGACGCGGCCAGTCAGTTCGTGCAACTGACGTGGCTGTTCACGACCCAGCCCGAGTTGCTGCGCGCGGGCAACACGGTGACGGTGCCGCTGGCGCTGCCGCGCCGCGCCGGCCGCTGGGTCTATGACGTGCTCGGCCAGGAGCGGCTGGCCACAACGATCGGCGAGATCGACACCTTCCATCTCAAGCCGCGCCTGGGTGAGCGCCGGCCCGGCAACGAGCTGAGTGCCGAGGTCTGGTTCGCTCCGACGCTGCAGTACCTGCCGGTGCGCATCCGCATCCAGCAGGATGCCGAGACCTTCATCGATCTGCTGCTCAACGCGGCGCCCTTGCAGGCCGCGCCGAACGCGCCCTGAGCGTCGGGCGGGGCCAGGAAGCGCGCCGCGAAGGCGTCGCCACTGGCCGGGCCGCGCAGCCGGCGCAGCATCTCGGCGGCTTGAACCAGCAGCGGCTTGCGCTCGGGCGCTCGCTCGGCAGGCCGCGCGGCCAGCGTGGCCGCGGGCTCGGCCAGGATCAGCCGCGCTTACTCGCCGTCGCTCTTCTTGCCGTCAACCAGGATCAGCGCGCTGCGCAGCCGAGGCAGCAGGCGGTGGGCCTGCGTCTCGATTTCGGCCACGCCCTTTGCGGTCATGCGGTAGACGATTGCCATGGCGCGCGCGGGATAGCGCCAAGCGGCGCTGCCTCCAACGTGGCGGAAACGGGCGGCGGTAACGGGCGCTGAAAACCAACCAAGTGCTTGCGCACGTATAGTGGCCCGAACCGCCACCACCCCCGAGCCGATCATGACGACCATGACCTACGAATGCCTCTTCACCGAGCGCCGCGACAA
>JANOKY010000434.1:0-3643 GCA_031419635.1 Burkholderiales bacterium
TTGACGGTAAAGCCCATCAGGTGCATCGCGGCGAAGGTCGGGATCACCGACAGAGGCAGCGCGGTGGCGGCGACCAGCGTGGCGCGCCAGTCGCGCAGGAACAAAAACACCACCAGCACCGCCAGCGCCGCGCCTTCGAACATCAGCAGCATCGAGCCGTCGTAGCCCTCCTGCACCGGATCGACGAAGTTGAAGGCTTCGGTGACGACGATCTCGGGATGCTCGGCCTTGAGCTTGTCGAGCGCGGCGCGCACCCCGACGTGACGATCACCGAAGCCTTCAACTTCGTCGACCCGGTGATCGAGAATTTCAACGGCTCGATGACCCTGTTGATCGAGGGCGCGCTGCTGGCGGTGCTGGTGGTCTGGGCCTTCCTGCGCGAGTGGCGCGCCACCCTGGTGTCGGCCGTCGCACTGCCGCTGTCGGCGATCCCGACTTTCGCGGTGATGCACTGGATGGGTTTCTCGCTCAACGTCGTCACCCTGCTGTCGCTGTCGCTGGTGGTCGGCATCCTGGTCGATGACGCCATCGTCGAGATCGAAAACATCATGCGCCACATGGCCGGTGGCGCCGGGCCGCCCCAAGCTGCCGCGGCCCCCTCGGGGGGTGGCGCAGGCGCAGCCGTAGCCCGGGGGCCATCGTTCGGCGCCGGGCCGCCCCAAGCTGCCGCGGCCCCCTCGGGGGGTGGCGCAGGCGCAGCCGTAGCCCGGGGGCCATCGTTCGGCAAGCGTCCGCTCGACGCTGCACGCGATGCCGCCGACGAGATCGGCCTGGCCGTCATCGCGACCTCGTTCACCCTGATCGCGGTCTTTCTGCCGACTGCCTTCATGGGTGGCGTGCCGGGCAAGTTCTTCGTCCAGTTCGGCTGGACCGCGGCGATCGCGGTCTTCTTTTCGCTGGTCGTCGCGCGCATGCTGACGCCGATGATGGCGGCCTACACCCTGCATCCGCCGAAGAATCCGCATGCCGAGCCGAAATGGATGCCGGGCTACCTGAAGCTGGCGGCGTGGTGTCTGAAGCACCGCGTGAAAACGCTGCTGGCCACGACGCTGTTCGCCGTCGGCTCGTGCACGCCGCTGCTCACCGGCAACATTGCCGGCGCCTTCCTGCCGCCCGACGATCTGTCGCAAACCCAGGTCTATATCTCGCTGCCGCCGGGCAGCACCATTGCGCAAACCTTTGCCGTGGCCGAACAGGCGCGCGTGATCGTGCAGAAGCATCCGCATGTCAAGCTGGTGTACACCGCGGCCGGTGGTGGCAAGGCCGGCGGCGACCCGTTCGCGCCGCAGGGGGCGGCCGAGGTGCGCAAGGCCACGCTGACGATCAACCTGACGCCGCGCGATGAACGCCGCGGCACCTCCAAGCAGGCCATCGAAAACGAGTTGCGTCGCGCGCTCGAAGCGCTGCCCGCGGCGCGGTTCAGCGTCGGCCTGGGCGGCGCGTCGGAGAAATACATCCTGGTGCTTGCCGGTGAAGACGGCGACACGCTCAGCGCCCATGCGCATGTGGTCGAACAAGAGTTGCGCACGATCCCCGGTATCGGCCAGGTGACTTCGACTTCGAGCCTGCAGCGGCCCGAACTCGTGGTGCGCCCCGACGCCGCGCGCGCGGCCGATCTCGGCGTCACCTCGGCCGCCATCGCCGACACCCTGCGCATCGCCACCGTCGGCGACTACGACCAGGCCCTGCCCAAGCTCAACCTGTCGCAACGCCAGGTGCCGGTGGTGGTGAAGCTGCCCGACGCGGCGCGGCAAGACCTGGCCCTGATCGAGCGCCTGGGCGTGCCCGGCGCCAAGGGCCCCGTGCCATTGGGCAATGTGGCCACGCTCGAGCTCGCCAGTGGCCCGGCGCAGATCGACCGCTACGACCGCCTGCGCAACGTCAACTTCGAGATCGAGTTGAACGGCATGGCGCTGGGCAAGGTGCATGAACTTTCCGACGCCTTGCCGAGCCTGCAAAAACTGCCGCCGGGCGTGATCAAGACGGCGGTGGGTGATGCCGAAGCCTTTGCCGAGCTGTTCGCGAGCTTCCTGCTCGCCATGCTCACGGGGGTGGCCTGCATCTACATCGTGCTGGTGCTGTTGTTCCACGCCTGGGTCCAACCGGCGACGATCCTGGCGGCGCTGGTGCTGTCGATTCCGGGCGCGGTGCTGGCGCTGTTCATCACCCGCACCGACCTGTCGATGCCGGCCATGATCGGCATGATCATGCTGATGGGCATCGCCACCAAGAACTCGATCCTGCTGGTGGAGTACGCGATCATGGCCCGGCGCGACCGCGGCCTGAACCGCTGGGACGCCTTGCTCGACGCCTGCCACAAACGGGCCCGGCCGATCGTCATGACCACCATCGCGATGGGTGCCGGCATGCTGCCGATCGCCCTCGGCTTCGGCACCGACCCGAGCTTTCGCGCGCCGATGGCCATCGTCGTCATCGGCGGCCTGATCACCTCCACCTTCCTCAGCCTGCTGGTGGTGCCGGTTGTTTTCACCTATGTCGACGACATGGTGCAGTGGTTCGCGCGCCAATGGCGCAAGCGCTTCCCTCGGGCCGCATCGGCCACGCAGGCCGCAGCATGAAAGCCGGCTTCAGCCGCCGCACCTTCAACGCCTGCGCCGGCAGCGCCGCCCAGACGCCCAGACGCCCAGGCGCTGGTGTTGTGAACAAAGTTGCCGCAGGGTACTCTCGCCAAGTTAGCCGGGATCAAGGGTGCGTTGGCTCGTGATGCAGACCGGCGCCGACATCGATGGCCAGCCGGAGAAAGTGATGCAGAAGTCGAGTCCATCGGACCCCTCGCCGAGGAATTTTCCGGTCGTTTGTGTCGGCGGTTCAGCCGGCGGCCTGGATGCCTACATTCGCTTGTTGAAACACCTTCCGGCCGACCTGGGGGTGGCAATCGTGATCGTCAATCACATCACGCTGATGCCGACCCGGTTGCACACCATTCTTCCGAGCTACACCACGATGCCGGTCGATCTGATCACCGACCGCTTGTCGATCGAGCCCAACCGGGTCTTCATCATTCCCGAGAACCGCGATCTGCATGTCGAAGACGGCGAGTTCCATCTGAAGCCGATCTCCAAACCCCGCGGCTGGCCCGACGTGATCACGGTCTTCCTGCGCTCACTCACCGCCTGCTGGGACGGCAAGCTGATTGCGGTCATCGTTTCGGGCTTCGACGGCGATGGCGCAGCCGCCTTGAGCGGTATCAAGGACGTCGGCGGCATCACGATCGCGCAAAAACTCAGCACCGCGATCCAGCCCGACATGCCGGAAACCGCCATTGCCACCGGCTGTATCGATTTCGTGCTGTCGCCTGAAGACATCGCCCTGGAAATCAGGCGCATCGCCGACACCGAAAGCGACACCGCCTGAGCCCCGGCGCAGGCTGGCAGCGGCAAAGACCATGACCAAAAAACCATCCGTCAAGGCGCCGGCCGTACCGGTCGCACCGGCAGCGCCAGCAGCTAAAACGCCGGGCGACGCGCAGCCGGCGAGCCTGCCGACGTCTGCCGGACCCGGCGCCGTGGCGCCTGCGCCAGAGTTCGTCGAAGCCGCCGGCGCCCGCTTCCCCGTCGTCGGCATCGGCGCCTCGGCCGGCGGGCTGGCCGCGTTCGAGGCCTTCTTTTCCGGCATGCCGGCC
>JANOKY010000435.1:0-3948 GCA_031419635.1 Burkholderiales bacterium
GGCGTGCTGGCGCTGATCCTGCTGGACTGGCAACGCGTCGGCCGCCAGGCCGGCTTCCTGCTGGCGTTCGCCCTCGCCAGCGTCGTCTTGCGCCAGGTCATGCTGCGCCTGCCCGCCGCGGACCGCTGGCATGCCGGCATCGTCTGGCTGATCCTGTGCGCACTGGGCGCCGATTGGTGCGGCCTGCACTTCATGGTCGGCGCTTTCCTGGCCGGCGCGGTGATGGACGCGCGCTGGTTCAAGCAGGATCAGCTCGATGCCTTGCGCCACCATGTGCTGCTGATCGCGATGCCGGTGTTCTTTCTCAGCACCGGCCTGCGCACCAACTGGGCGATGGGCGGCCCGGCCGTCTTGCTCGCCGCCGCTGCGCTGCTGCTGGCCTCGGTGTGGGGCAAGCTGCTCGGCACCCGCATGGCAGGCCGCCTGCTCGGCTGGCAGCCCGGCGAATCGCAACTGATCGGCTGGCTGTTGCAAACCAAGGGCCTGATCATGATCGTCTTCGCCAATGTCTTGCTCGACAAGGCGATCATCACCAGCACCACGTTCACCGCGCTGCTGTTGATGGCGGTGGCCAGCACGATGCTGACGGTGCCGGTGGTGTCGCGGCTGCGCCGAGCCTGATCCGCGCCAGCATGAATGCGCTGCGCCGGCCTCCGCAGCGCGCGCGATAGCCCGGCCGCGGTTGCGATTCAGCCGAACAAGGCTCTGCGCAGTGCCGCGGCGCACAGGTCGACCGCGGTGTGGGCCTCGTCGATCACGCGCCCCATCGTGATGAAGCCGTGCACCTGGCGCTCGAAGCAGATGTACTGCACCGCATTGCCGGCCGCCGACAGCGCGTCGGCATATTGGCGCCCTTCGTCGCGCAAGGGATCGAAGCCCGCGGTCAGCACCAGGGCCGGCGGCAGGCCGCGCAAGTTGGGCGCCAGCAGCGGTGAGGCGCGCCAGTCGGTCCACTGCGTGGCGTCGGCGATGTAGTGGCCGCGGTAGTAGTGGATGCTCTCGGTGGTGAGCAGGTAGCCCTGGCCATTGGCCTGGTGCGAGGGCGCGCCGCAGCGCTGGTCGGTGGCCGGGTAGATCAGCAACTGGAATGCCGGTAGCGGCTCGCCGGCCTCGCGCAGCAGCAGCGGCACGACGGCGGCGAGGTTGCCGCCGGCGCTGTCGCCGCCGACTGCGATGCGCTCGGCATCGATGCCGAGCGCGGGCGCCTCGCGCTGCACCCAGCGCGTGGCGGCCAGCGCGTCATCGACGGCGGCCGGAAAGCGGTGCTCGGGGCCGAGGCGGTAATCGACCGACACCACCGTCACGCCCGCTCCCAGGCACAACTGCCGGCACAGCACGTCGTGCGTGTCGAGGTCGCCGATGGTCCAGCCGCCGCCGTGGAAATAGACCAGCGCGGGCATCAGCGCCTTGCTCGCCTGCGCCCGGTACAGGCGCAGGCCGATCGGCGCGTCCGCGCCGTCGATGACCAGCGATTCGACATGCGCCAGCGCGGGCGCATCGGGTTGGGTGAACGTGCGGCGATCGCGATAGAAACGCCGCGCGTCGGCCGGGCTCAGCGTGTGCACCGGCGGCACGCCACGCTCGGCCATCAGGTCGAGCAAGGCGCGGGCTTGCGGGTCGAGCATCGGGCGGCTTCAGTAGCCGGAGTCGGTGTAGGCCGGCGCAGGTTGGGTGAAGTAGGCGTGCAGGATCTGGTAGACCATCTTGTAGTTCTTCTGCTGAAAGCTGGCGTGCGAGATGCCGTTGAGCACCGTGAACTGCTTGTCGGCTGACGGCAGGCGCTTAAAGAATTCGATCAGGTCGTCGATGCCGGCGATGCCGTCGAACTGGCCGCGCAGGATCACGGTGGGCACGGTGATTTTTTCGGGATCCACGACCGGCAGCTTCGAGCACATGTCGATGTAGGTGCCGTTGGGCATCGAATCGTCCAGGGCCAGGATGGCGTCGGCGAAGGCTTCGACGGTGGCGGCGTCAGCGCAATCGGGGTGGTCGCGGGAAAAAATGGAGCGGACGAAGGCGCGATCGATCGGGCGGCGCTTGCTGGCCAGGAACTCGGGCAGCTTCTTGCGCCGCTGCACCAGGGTCGGCGCGCCCTCGCCGGTCCACACGAAGGCATCGAGCGCGAGGCGCGCCACGCGCTCGGGGTGGTTCTGCGCGAACAGCGCGGCGCGCAACGCACCCGAGGAGATGCCGTAGGTCAGGAAGCTGCGCACACCGCGGGTGGCGAAGATGTGGTCCGTCGCAGCGGCCAAATCATCGGCGCCGTTGGCGATGTCGCAGTAGATGTCGCGCGTCTTGCTGCTCCGGCCATAGCCTTCCATGTCGACGCACCAGCAGACGAAGCCGCGCTCGGCAAACCAGTCCATCACCGAAGAGTCGGGCCGCCCCGGCACCGTCAGGTCGAAGGTCGGCTGCGAGGCCATCGACGAGCCGTGCACGAACAGCACGGCCGGCTTGCCGTCGGGTGAGCCGACGAATTTTTCCCACAGGAACAGGCGCACATCGCCGTCGCTGGTTTTTTTGGTCGTCCAGTGTTCCTGGCCGGTCACTTGCGTCATCGCGTTCACTTTCAGTCAGTCGATTTTTGCGCCGGATTCCTTGACCGAGCGCGCCCAACGGTCGCGCTCCTCGCGGAAATAGGCGTCGAATTCTGCGGGGGTGGAGCCGACGATCTCGACGCCGGCCTCGGTGAAAAATCCTTTGACCTCGGGCGCGGCCAGCGACGCCTTCAGTTCGCGGTGCAGCCGCTCGATGATCGCGGTCGGCGTGCCCTTGGGCGCCAGCAGGCCCATCCAGACATAGGCCGAGTAGCCCGCCAAACCCGATTCGGCCAGCGTCGGCACATCGGGCAATTGCGGCGAGCGCGTGACGCCGCTGGTGGCCAGCGCGCGCAGCTTGCCGGCCTTGATGTGGCCGACCATGCCGGCCGTGCCCGGCATCGCCATCGGCACCGTGCCGCCGAGCAGGTCGGTGGTGGCCTGGCCGCTGCCGCGGTAGGGCACATGCGTGAGCTGCACCCCGGCCATCGACGCGAACAGGGCCATGAACAAATGCTGGCCGCTGCCGTTGCCCGACGAGGCGTAGTTCACCTGGCCCGGCCGCTCCTTGGCGTAGGCGATCAACTCGGCCACGTTTTTCACCGGCATCGATGGGTGCACCACCAGCACGCCCGGCTCGCGGCCGAGCAGCGAGATGGTGACGAAATCGTCGATCGGGTTGAAGCTGAGCTTGCTGTACAGCGAGGCGCTGATGGCATTGGTTTGCGACGCCAGCAGCAGGGTGTAGCCATCGGGCGCCGCCTTGGCCACCAGCTCGCTGCCGATGGTGGCCCCCGCGCCGGGCTTGTTGTCGATGATCACGGTCTGCTTCAGGCGCTTGCCCAGCTCCTGCGCCACCGCGCGTGTCGGCCCATCCACCGCGCCGCCGGGCGAGAACGGCACGATGATCTTGATCGGGCGGTTCGGGTAGTCCTGTGCCTGTGCGCTGAATACGCAGGCCAGGCCGGTGACGAGCAACGCGGTGAAGCGAATGAACATGGGAGTCCTTGTGAATTCAGGCGTCGAGGTCGATCTTGCGTTCGCGCGCCAGCTTGGTCCAGCGGGCGATGTCTTCGCGGATGAAAGTCGCGAACGCGTCGGGTGTCATCGGCTGCGGCTCGACGGCTTCGGCCGACAGCTTGTCGCGCAGGTCGGGGCCGGCGAGCACGGCATTGAGCGTGTCATTGAGCGTCTTCAGCACCGCCGCCGGCAGCCCGGCCGGGCCGACCACGCCATACCACTGCACCGCGTCGAAGCCCTTGAATCCGGCCTCGTTCATCGTCGGCACGTCTTTGAGCAAGGCATGCCGTGCGCCGCCGGTGACCGCGATCGGCCGCACGCGGCCCGAGCGGATGTGCGGCAGCGCCGCGGCCAGGCCCGGGAACATCGCCTGCGTTTGGCCACCGAGCAG
>JANOKY010000436.1:0-5050 GCA_031419635.1 Burkholderiales bacterium
AAGGCCATGCGCGATATCGGCCTGGTCAGCTTCGACGAGCCCTTCACCAAGCTGTTCACCCAGGGCATGCTTTTGAATGAAAGCTTCTATCGCGAAGACGCAGCCGGCAAGAAGCGCTGGTACTACCCCAGCGAAGTCAACGTGCTACACGACGAGCGCGGCACACCGATCGGCGCCACCGCCAAGGAAGATGGCCTGGCGCTGAGGCTCGGCGGCATCGAGAAGATGAGCAAGTCGAAGAACAACGTGGTCGAGCCACGCGAGTTCATCGGCAAGTTCGGCGCCGACACCGCGCGCCTGTTCACGATGTTCGCCGGCCCGCCCGACCAGAGCGCGGCCTGGTCCGACTCGGGTGCCGAGGGCGCGTTCCGCTACCTGCGGCGCCTCTGGGCTTTCGGCGTCAAGCAGGCCGCGGTCGTGCGCGCCGCGGGCGAGGATTTCAGCGCCATCGGACCGGCCGCGAAAGCCTTGCGCCGCGAGGTGCACCTGCTGCTCAAGCAGATCCGCCACGACTACGACCGCCTGCAATACAACACCGTCGCCTCGGGGGCGATGAAGCTGCTCAACGCGTTGGAAGAATTCGCCAACAACGGCAGCGCCGCGTCGAACGCGGCCTTGCGCGAAGGCCTGTCGGTGCTCTTGCGCACGCTGTACCCGGTGTGCCCGCACATCGCCCACGGCCTGTGGAACCAGCTCGGCTTTGCCACCAACGTCGGTGACTTGATCGACGCACCATGGCCGCAGATCGACGAGGCCGCGCTGGTACAGGACGAGATCGAACTCGTGCTGCAAATCGCCGGCAAGACCCGCGGCGCGATCCGCGTGCCGGCGGCGGCCGACAAGGCCGCCATCGAGGCCGCGGCGCTGTCCGCGCCCGAGTTCGCGAAATTTGGCGAAGGCAAAGCGGTGAAGAAAGTCGTCATCGTGCCCGGCCGCCTGGTCAACGTCGTCTGCTGAAGATGGCCGAAAGAATCGTCGGCTGCCGCCAATCGTCGCCACCGATCGATGCGACGGCCAGCGCCGAAGCCTTGCGCAGCGGCTTGGCCGTTGTCGATGCGGCGGCGACCTTCGGCTGGGCAACCAGCACCGGTCAGCGCAAGGGTGTGTATCGATTCAACAGCTTCGAGGCGACGGAAGAGCACCGCATCGAGTGCCTGGCCCAGGCGATGGCCGAGCGCGCCAAGGCGGCGACGTTGACAGCGCGTGGAACAGAGTGATGGATCGCTTTGTCGATGCGTTTGCGAGCGCCCTAGGCAGTGGAGCCTCGTTGGAGGAAGCCCACCACCAACTCCGGTCTCACGGTGCGTCGCCCGTGCAAACAATTGTCGCCATCAAAGTCGTTCGAGGTGCCAGCCTGGGCGAAGCGAAGGATATTTTCAGCAATTCGCCGGCATGGGCGCGAGAGGTGCAAGCCGGTGTCGAGCTGCATGAGCAGATAGTTTCAGGGCTGTCGAGCGAGGCGGGACGCCAATCGTGAACCGCCGCTCCGCTTTGATGGCAACGGCCGCAAGCACTCTTGCCGGTTGCGGCTTCGAGTTGCGCCAGGCCCCCAAGCTGCCGTTTCGCAGCCTGGCGCTGGTCGGCTTCGCACCGGCATCGCCGATCGCCGCTGCCTTGCGCCAGCGACTCGCTGCCAGCAGCGTGCAGGTGATCGACGCGCCGGCCCGCGCCGAGGCGGTGCTCGAGGCCTTGGCCGACACGCGCGAGAAGAGCGTCGTCGCCTCCACCGCGGCCGGCCAGGTGCGCGAAGTGCAGTTGCGCGTCAAGCTGCGTTTTCGCGTCGCCACGCCGGCCGGCAAGCTGCTGCTGGCGGCCGATGAGCTGCTGCTGACACGCGACATGAGCTACAGCGAAACCGCGGCGCTGGCCAAGATGCAGGAAGAGGCGCTGCTGTACCGCGCGATGGAAGACGACATCGTCGCCCAGGTGCTGCGGCGCCTGGCGGCCATCACGCCGCCCTGAGCATGCAACTCAAAGCCGACCAGCTCGCCGCGCACCTCAGCAAAGGCCTGCGCCCGCTGTACACGGTCTACGGTGATGAGCCGCTGCTGGCGCAGGAAGCCGGTGACGCGATCCGCGCTGCCGCGCGTGCCGCCGGCTACAGCGAGCGCAAGGTCTTCACCGTCGGCAATGCCGCGCACTTCGACTGGAGCGCGCTGATCGGCGCGGCGCAGGCGATGAGCTTGTTTGCCGAGCGCCAGTTGATCGAGTTGCGCATCCCCTCGGGCAAGCCGGGCAAGGAAGGCTCCGAGGCCCTGCAACGCTACTGCGAGGCGCAAGGCAGCGACGATGTGCTGACCCTGGTGCAATTGCCCAAGCTCGATTTCCAGCAACAGAAAAGCGGTTGGTTCATGGCGCTGGACGCGGCCGGCGTGATGCTGCGGGTCGAGCCGGTCGAGCGCCGCGAACTGCCGGCCTGGATCGCCAAGCGTCTGGCCGCCCAAGGCCAGCGCGTGGCCGACGGGCAAGAGGGCCAACGCACGCTGGCCTTCTTTGCCGATCGCGTCGAAGGCAACCTGCTGGCCGCGCACCAGGAGTTGCAAAAGCTGGCCCTGCTCTACCCGCAAGGCACGCTCGGCTTCGAGCAGGTCGAAGCCGCGGTGCTCAATGTCGCCCGCTACGACGTATTCAAGCTCGGCGAGGCGGTGCTCGCCGGCCAGGTGGCCCGCGCGCTGAGGATGCTCGACGGCCTGCAGGCCGAAGGCGAAGCCGCCGTGCTGGTGCACTGGACCCTGACCGAAGACCTCCGCGCCTTGAAGCGCGTGAAAGACGCGATCGCCGACGGCAAGCCGCTGCCGATCGCCCTGCGCGAAGCGCGGGTCTGGGGCGCCAAGGAGCGGCTCTGCGAGCGCGTGCTGCCCGCGCTGGCCGAACACCAGCTCGCGCACCTGGTCGAAGCCGCGAGCATCTGCGACGGCATCATCAAGGGCCTGAAGCATCCGGAGTGGCCGCTGGATGCCTGGGCGGCGCTGAAGCGCTTGATGCTGTTGACGATGCAGCAGGTGGCCGCTGCTCCTGTAGCACCGCGGGGCACGGCACCGGCCCGAATGCAGCTTGCGCTGAACGCCTGATTCAGTAGCCGCGCGCGCGATCGACCAGGTGCGCCAGCGGCGAACCGTCGCGCAAGGCGCGCAGGTTCGCCGCCACCACCTGCGCGGCGCTGCGCGCGTCGGTGAGGGCCGCGACATGCGGCAGCACCGTCACCTGCGCGTGCTGCCAGTATGGGTGGTCGGCCGGCAAGGGCTCGCTGTGAAAGACATCGAGCACCGCGTGCTGCAGATGGCCGCAGTCGAGCGCGGCGAGCAGGTCGCCGTCGACCACATGCGCACCACGCGCCAGGTTGACGATGGCAGCAGCGCTGGGCAAGGCGGCGAAGAAACGCGCGTCGAGCAGGCCGTGCGTGGCCGCTGTCAGCGGCAACAGGTTGACGACGATGTCGGTGGCCGGCAGCAGCGTGGCCAGGGCCTCGGCGCCGGCCTGCACCGCCACGCCGTCGGGCCTAGGCGCGCTACTCACCGAGGCCCGCCAGGCACTGACGCGATAGCCCTGAGCCGCCAAGCGCGCGGCCACCGCGCGGCCCATCTGGCCCAGGCCCAGCACCAGCACTTGCACTTCATCGGCTCGCTGCTGCGGATAGGGGCGCCACTCGAGCGCGCGCTGCTGAGCGGCGTAGTCGAAGAAGCCGCGGTGCAGCGACAGCACCGCCCACAGCGCGGTCTCGGCCATGGCTGCGCACATCGCCGGGTCGACCATCCGCGCCAACGCAATCGCAGGCGGCACGGTCGCGTCGGCGAGCAGCTTCTCGACCCCCGCCCACAGCGATTGCACCAGGCGCAGCCGCGGCAACAGCGCCAGCGCGCCCGGCGCGGGGTTGGCAACGACGGCGGCGGTGATCGCATCGCGCGGGATGTCACCATCGGCGTCGCACCACCAGGCCCACTCCGGCGCGGCCTCGCGCAATGCGTGCAACCACAGCCCGCGTTCGGCCTCGTCGAAGCGGCCGGTGAGGAGCCCGTCCATGCCGGTGGGGCTCACACCACCAGCCTGCCGCCAAAGGCCTGCCGGCCCGCGGCTGGTGGCGCGTACTGCACATGCACGCGGTCGGGCGTGCAGCCCAGTCCGGTGGCCAGGGCCTGCGTCAATGCCGCGGCCTCGGTGGCCCGTGCGGCCGCCTCGGGCGGCTGCGCATGCATCACGGTCACGAACACCGGCAACTGATCGCGCGTCACGGTCGCGTCGTTCTCGGCGTACTGCGCTTCGGGCAAGGTGCGCAGGCGCACCCAGGTGCGGCCGGGTGCGCTGGCGAAGACGCGGCCGGCAGCATCGGCCAGGGCCTGCGTGAGCGAGGCGACGGGCGGCGCGGCGCCGTCGGCCTGCACGATGTCGATGTCGAGAATCGGCATGGCGCTTCAGGCCCTGCACAGCGCGCACAGCCGCTGCAATGCGATCACCGCGGATTGCTCGCGCACGCTGGCGCGGTCGCCAGCCAGTTGCAGCCGTTCGGCCTGCACCGCGCCGCCGCGTTGCATCAGCGCCAGCCAGACCGTGCCGACCGGCTTGCCGGGCACGGCGCCACCGGGGCCGGCGATGCCGGTCACCGCCACCGCGATGTCGGCGGGCGAGTGCGCCAGCGCTCCGGCAGCCATCGCGCCGGCCACCTCGCCGCTGACCGCGCCATGCGCCGCAATCAATTGCGCATCGACGCCGAGCTGCTCGCACTTGGCCGCATTGCTGTAGGTGACGAAGCCGCGCTCGAACCAATCGGACGAGCCGGCCAGCGAGGTGCAGGCCGCGGCGATCAGGCCGCCGGTGCAACTCTCGGCCGCGGCCATGCGCCAGCCCTTGGCGCGCAGCGCATCGGCCAGTGGCGCGACCAAGGGCGTGACGGCATCGATGTCGATCATGCCGGCCACACGAAGCGCCACAGCGCGATCACCAGCAGGGTGCACAAGGCAGCCACCAGGTCGTCGAAGACGATGCCGAAACCCTGGCGCCAGCCGCGCGCGTGCTTGAACAACTGGTCGGCCCAGCCCACCGGGCCGGGCTTGGC
>JANOKY010000437.1:0-21000 GCA_031419635.1 Burkholderiales bacterium
GCTACCACCTCTCTTGCGTCGGCGATCTGCACGCCGTGCTCAAGGCGCATGGCGACTGGATGCTTCTCGGCAGCGTCGATGAGCAAAAGGCTGCCGCCGAGGGCACTGTCGAGGCTTGGGGCCGCGCGGTCAGCAACCCAGTCAAGGGCTGGTACGGCATCAAGAAGGGACTGCGCGGTCGCTTTGGTATGTACGTGCCGCCCGTGCTGGAAGTTCTTGGCCTTGCCGAGGTTGAGCACAACCCCAAGAACAATCGCATGCGTGCGAAGTAGCTGAACCGGACCTGATCGGACGGAAGCGGTTACGGCGCCACCGAAAGGGCTTCTGACGAATCGGTGGTCTGCTTTCGATGTAGTCCTTCGACAGGCTCGTCTTTATCGCGTGCTGTCTGCCAATTGCCGCCCGTGACCAACCGTGATCCGCCGCACAGCGGCCATCCACGCTGAGGCGTCGAGCGGGCTGCGCGGCGCTACGCCGATGCGAAGTGCCGCGCGATCTCGCCCGCCGTGGTGGTCCACACCGCTTCGCGCTGCCGCGCCAGGTGCGCGAAAGCGCGGCGCAACTGGCGCAGGCGGAAGGGCTGGCCGGCAATCATCGAGTGCAGGGCAATGCCCATCACCAGCGGCGTTTCGCGCGACTGTTCGAGCCTCTCGTCGAAATGGTCGGTGACCATGTCGGCGAACTCGGCGGCGCTGACGTGGCGGCCGAGGCCGCGGCTTACGACGAGGCCATCGCCCGCTACGACGCCAAGGCTGCCGGCGAGGCGCAGAAGAAGGCCGATCTCAAGGCCCAGGCCGAGCAGGACCAGAAAACCTACGACAGCCTCAACTACCGCGACGACCAGTTCGACCTGTCCGACGCGGCGCTGGCGATCACCATCGCGCTGCTCGCGGTGGCTGCGTTGACCAAGATCTGGTGGATGTATTGGCTGTCGTGGCTGCCCATCAGCTTCGGTGTGCTGATGGGCCTGTCAGGCCTGCTCGGCTGGGCGCTGCACCCGGACACCTTGGCCCGGCTGCCGTCCTAGCGCGCTCAGGCCTTGTCGTCGTCGCGTTCGCGTCCACCGGCGGCCGGATCGATGCGGCCATACAGGCCGTTGGCCTCGTCGTTGGTGCCTGCCGCAAAGAACAGCGTGCCGGTCGGCTGGCTGCTGAGGCCGTTGCCGAAGGCCATGCCCCACAGCCCGGAGATCGCCAGCCGGTGTCCATCGGGCCCGCGCCACTGGCCCAGCAACTCTCCGTTGCGTGGGTCGTAGGCCGAGATATGACCGTCGCCGAAATTGCCGACCAGCAAGGCGTTGCTGAAGCGGCCGAAATCGGCCGGTGCCAGCGCCAGGCCCCACGGCGCATTCAAGCGGCCGCCGCTGGCGACGCGGCGGATCAGCTTGCCCGAGGCGTCGTACACATTGACCAGGCCCAGGCGGCGCCCGGCCACTTCGTCGCGCGCATCGACGTCCTGCTTGGCGTAGGTCACGTACAGATTGCCCTGCAGGTTCTGGATGCCGAAGGGCGCATAGCCCGCCGGCAGCTTCGGGTCGGTGAACGCGCCGGACCAACTGACGCGCTTGAAAGCGGCGTCGTAGACATCGACGCGCGCGTTGTGGAAGTCGGCACCGAAGAGGAAGTTGCCCTGGCCGTTGGCGGCCAGCGCCAGCCTCTTGTAGGCGCTGTGCTCGGCCGCATTACCGGCGGCGAACAGCGCATGCGTGCCGTCGACATTGGGCGCCCAGCCTGAGATCGCGCCGTCCTCCGAAGCGAAGATGAATCGCGACGGGCCGCTGACGCCGTTCTTCGTCACCACGAAGTGGCCGAGCCGCTGAAGACGATGCCGGTGGGCTTGCCCGGGGCACCGGCCAGCCCCGGCACCACCACGACCAGCGATTGCGGCTTGCCCGTGCCGTCGTACAGCGTCGAGTTGGCGCTGCCGTTGTTGGCGACCCGGACGAAGCCGTTCGGGTTGAAGGCCACGCCCCAGGGTTTCTTCAGACTGGCGTCGGTGAAGGGCGCGGCGACGTCACCGTCGGAGACCAGGGGCGTGACGGCGTAGGCGCGCAGGCCCCGCGGCGCCATCGCGTCAGCGGCGCGTGTCGGCAGTGTCGCCGCCAGGCACAGCCCGGTGGCGACCACGATCTTTGCAAGGTGCAAGCGAGTGCTGGACATTTCCGGTTTCCTTTCGTGACTGGGCAGGCGACGACTCATCGGCCGAACAGCGGCACACGGGTTGAGCCGACCGCATACGCAGGGCCGGCGCCAGAATTCCGTGCAGCTTGGGGATGGCGTGGCGCGCCGCTCGATGGGAAGCGCGCGTGGTGCGCGCGATCGTCAGGCGTCGATCGCGCAGATCGCGCCGATGATCACACTTCCCCGAGGCCTTGTCAGCGGCGCATCGTGGGCTGCGCGAACGCCTCAGGTGACAACCAGCGTGCCGCTCATCTCCTCATGACCCTTGCCGCAGAACACATCGCACAGGAAGGTGAAGCTGCCGGCCTTGTCTGCCGTGAGCTGTAGCTTGGCCACCGTGCCGGGCATGATGTCGGTGCGCACTTTGAAATCGGGCAGGTTGAAGCCCATCGGCACCTCGGGGGCCGAGAAGTGCAGCACCACGGTCTCGCCGCGCTTGACGCAGATCGTGCCCGGCACGAACTCGAACTTCTTGGCGACGACCTTGATGACACGCTCTTTAGGCTTGGTCGCCGCCAGCGCGGCCACCGAAGCCAGCGCCAGGGCGCCAGCGGCACCTATGAGCCGACGCCTGGACAGGAGGGTTTGAAGGCTCATGGCTTCAGGCCTTCTTCACCGGCAGCACCGGCAACTCGGAGATGACATAGTTGACTGGCTTGGCCTCGGCCTCGACTTCGCGAAAGCCCAGCCCGCGATAGGGCTGCTCCGCGTCCCAGGCCAGCGGCGTGCGCTTGGGCTGCGAGCCGGCCACGGGCAGCGGGAAGATCAGCGACTTGGCCGAGTGGTGCGCAATGTGCCCCGTCATCTGGTGGTGGTCCTGGTGGATGTGGCCATAGAACACGGTCACGTTGGCGTAGGGCATCAGCAGGTCGATGGCCTTGGCGCCGTCGCGCGTGGCCCAGTCCCATTGCGGGTAGAGATCGAACAGCGGGCGGTGCGTGAAGACGACGATCCGCGCGTCCTTGGCTTGCTTGTTCAAGTCGGCGTCCAGCCAGGCCAGTTGTGCGTCGCCGAGCTTGGCGGCGGGGTCGCTGACATTGTCGAGCACGATGAAGTGCACGCCCTTGTGGTCGAAGGTGTAGTGCGTCGCGCCGAAGAATTCCTTGAAGGCCTTGCCGTCGTCCAGGGCCGCATCGTGCTCGCCGGGGATGAAGCGCACGGTCTTGTTGTTGATCTTCGCGGAGATGTCGCGAAACTCGGCCATGCGCTTGCGCCGTTCCTTCGGGTCGTCGGTGGTGTGCGTCAGGTCCCCGGTGAAGATCACGAAGTCGGGCGCCTGCGCGAGCGCGTTGACCGCGGCCACGGCCTTGGGCAAGGTGCCCTGGGCGTCGGGGTTGGGCGGCCCCTCGAAGCCCCAATGGCAGTCGGACAACTGGACGAAGTAGAAGTCCTCGTAGGCCGCTGCGCTGCTGGCGTCGGCCGCCCGCGCTGCGCCGGGCAGGCCGGAGGCGAACACGGCGCCGCCGATGCCCGCCAATTGCAGAAACTGTCGTCGATCGAATGCGCTCATGATCCTCTCCGGGTTGAGCGGCACGCTGCGCGCCGCCGGGTTGCGGACCCACCGCCAACGGCAAGGTGGGCCTCGTGGTCTGATACCGGCAGGACCCACGGAAAATTCCCGATCAACCCCACGACGCAGCGGGATGTTCGGCTTTGAGGAATAAAGCGCGAGCTGGGCCGGTAACACTGAGCAGAGGAACCGCCATTGAACGATGACGAGAACCGGCAACGCTTCGAGCGCCTGGCCCTGCCCCATCTGGGCGCAGCCTACAACCTGGCACGCTGGCTGACGCACAACGACCACGATGCGCAGGATGTCGTGCAGGACGCGTTCGTGCGCGCGTTGCGCTACATCGGCAGCCTGCGTGGCGACGATGCCCGCAGTTGGCTGCTGCAGGTGGTGCGCAACACCTGCTTCTCGTGGCTCGAAAAGAACCGCCCGGCCGAGTTGCTGCGGTTCGACGAGCGCGACGACAACGACGACGCGATCCACGACATCGCCGCCCCCGCCGCCGACGAGCCGCAAGCCGTGGCCGCGCGCCAGGCCGAGCGCGCGCAAATCAACCAGGCCATCGCCGCGCTGCCGATCGCCTACCGTGAAGTGCTGGTGCTGCGCGAGTTGGAGGATCTGTCGTACAGCGACATCGCGCGCATCGCCGACATCCCCATCGGCACCGTGATGTCGCGGCTGGCGCGCGCGCGCGGCCTGATGCGGCAGGCCTTGACGCCCGGCGCTCGGCCGCTATTGCGAACGGTGCCGCGTGTGACACAAGGGACAGGCAAAGCATGAGCTCAGACCAGGAAATCCGGCAACTGAATGCCTTCGTCGATGGCGAACTCGACCTCGCCGGCCGGCTCGCGATGGAGCAGCAACTGCAACACGATGCGGGCCTTCGCGCGCGCGTCGACGCGCTGCGCCAGTGGCGCGAAACGCTGCGTGCCGGCGCCGACTACCACGCTGCGCCGGCCGCCTTGCGCGAGCGGATGGCGGCGATGGTGGCAACGCCGCCGCCGCGGCGCCCGGCGGGTGAAGTGCTGGCGCTGCGTTGGCCCCTTTCGCCGTTTTGGCTGGCGCTCGCGGCAGCGCTCGGTCTGATCGCGCTGTTGGCGCTGGCGCTCGGCTGGTCGCGGTGGCAAGCCGCACCCGGCGATCGACTGATGAACGAGGTGGTCGCCAGCCACGTTCGCTCGACGCTCGGCCAGCACCTGGTTGACATCGCCTCGTCGGAGCGCCATACCGTCAAGCCCTGGCTCTCGTCCAAGCTCGACTTTTCGCCGCCGGTGCACGAGCTGCCGCTGCCCGGCTCGGTGTTCCTGGGTGGGCGCGTCGACTATCTCGATGCGCGGCCGGTCGCGACCCTGGTCTACCGCCAGGGCGAGCATGTGGTCAACGCCTTCGTCTGGCCCACGACCAGCGCCGATAGCGCGGCCGACTTTTCCGCGCAGCGCGGCTACCAAATCGCGCATTGGTCACGCGCCGGCATGACCCATTGGGTGATCTCGGATTTGAACCGAGAAGAGTTCAGCGCGGTGGTGCGCGCGATTGTGGCCAGCGAGTAGGGATGTCGGAGCGAGCTGGCTAGCCGCGGGCCTTGATCCAGGCGTCGACCTGCTCGTCCAGGACTTCGAGCGGCAGCGCGCCGCCACCGAGCACCACGTCATGGAAGGCCTTCTCTGCCGCGGCGTCGAAGCGCGGCCCGAGGGCCATTTGCGCTCGATCGCGGGCCGCGCGGATCGACAGCATGCCCACCTTGTAGGCGCAGGCCTGCCCGGGGTTGACGATGTAGCGCTCGATCTCCGAGACCACCCCGCCTTCGGGCATGCCAGTCATGTCCTGTAGGTAGGCGATGGCCCGCTCGCGCGTCCAGTGCTTGTAGTGGATGCCGGTATCGACGACCAGGCGCACCGCGCGGAACATCTCGGCCTGTAGCCGACCCAGGTCGCCGAGCGGGTCGTCCTTGTAGACCCCCAGCTCGGTGCCCAGCCACTCGGCGTAGAGCGCCCAGCCTTCGGCGTAGGCAGTGAAGGGCAGCACCCGCCGGAAGGTCGGGCCGCTCGACTGCTCCTGTGCCAACGCGATCTGGAAGTGGTGGCCGGGCACACCCTCGTGCAGCGCGAGCGTGCGCATGCCGAATTGGGGTACTTCGCTCATGTCGCGCAGGTTGGCGTAGAAGACGCCGGGCCGCGTGCCGTCGAGCGCGGGCGGGCTGTAGTACGCGGCCGGCGCAGTGGCCTGCTTGAATTCGGGGACCCGTTTCACCTTGATCGGCGCTTTGGGCACGAGCCCGATGACCGCGCGCGAACGGGCGAGTTGGTCCTCGATTATCTTCGTATAGTCGGCGAGCGCGGCCTTGCGGCCGTCGTCGGTGTTCGGGTACAGGAAGCGCGGGTCCCTGGCCAGCCGCGCAAGCGCCTGGGCCGGCGATTGGCCGGGCTGTAGTTGCGACTGCACGGTGAGGATCGACTTCATCTCCGCCTCGACGCGCGCCACTTCCGACAGGCCGAGGTCATGCACTTCTTGCGGCGTCATGCGCGTGGTGGTCTGGCTGCGCAGGCGATACGCGTAGTACGCGTCGCCGTCGGGCACCTTCCAGACGCCGTCGTCGGTGGTGGGCCGCGGTAGCTGCGCCTCGAAAAAGCCGATCAGCTTGCGGTACGCCGGCAACACGCCCTGCTCGATCGCCTGGGCACAGCGCGCGTTCAGGGCTTGCTTGCCGGTGGCAGCGAGTCCGGCCAGGGCTTCGACCTTCGCAGCGAAGTTCTTGTACAGCGGGTTCTCCGGCGCGGGCTTGCCGGCGAAGCCTCGCATCTCGGTGAGCACCCGCTCGATCACGAAGCGGGGCGGCATCACGCCTTTTTGTTCGCGCACGGCGAGCCCTTCGAGCACCGGGTCGAACTTGCGGCCCACCTCGCCGAGCCGTGCGAGGTAGTCTTCGGCGCCGCGCCGGTCGGCGATGCGGTGCTGGTTGATGAGGAAGTCGGGCGTCTGGCTCTGCACGCCGAAGAGTTGTTCGACCGGGTAGTCGTGGAAGCGGAACTTCTCGCCTTCGAGCTGGCTCTCGATGAACCAGGCGAGCACGCGCGTCGATAGGCGCTGCGCCGACGTCTGGGCCGCGCGATCGTAGGACTTCAGGTCGGCCAGGTTGCCGTGCCAGGTGGCGAAGTCGCGGTCCGCTTTGCGATCGAGGCGTCGTCGAGGTGCGCGTTGTGTCGTCGGTAGCCGAACTGCTCGGCGATGCCCAGCGAGCTCAGCAGCTCGGGGTTGTCCAGCGCAAAGCCGACGAAGACCTTTTCGTAGAAGAGGTTGAGGCTGAAGGGCCGGAACCAGACCCGGTTGGCTCCGAACACCGCGGCGGCGAGCAGGGCGGCCGCAAGCAGCGCGACGATCCACTTGAGGAGGGACTTGAGCATCGTGGCAGCTTAGCGGAGTGCGCTAGGCGACCGCACCGGTGTCGATCGCCTGCACTCGCACGGCAGCTTCATGCAAAGCAGCGATGCCGCCATCGCGCAGCAGCACTTCCGATGCGGCCGCAACGCCCGCGTAGTTGCGCTGCATCGACTTCAGGTACAGCGGGTCGTAATGCTCGCGCATCAGCTCGCCGAACACCTCGGCCCAGCGGCCTGCGCGGGCCAGCGTTTGCCAGTGCTCAACCACCGCACGGCCGCGCAGGTCGACCAGGGTGTCGAGGTGGCCGCAGAAGCGCTCGAGCTGCTCGGCGAAGAAGCCGTATTCCTCGACCAGCAATTCAATGCGCGACTCGTCGGGCATCGTGACCATCACAACGCGGCCGTCGCTCCGCATGCGATCGAGCAGGGCGGTCGGCACCTGCAACTGGCCGATCTTGCGACTCTCGCTTTCGACGTAGACCGGGCGCGTAGCATCGAAGCTCGACAGGGTGTGCCAGAGCTGCGTGTCGAACGCCTTTTGCGTCGGCTGTGGCTCATGCGGCAGGCCGCCGAGCACCGAGCCGCGGTGCCGGGCCAGGCCTTCGAGGTCGAGCACCTGGGCGCCGGCCTCGGCCAAGGCTTGCAGCAGGCGCGTCTTGCCGCTGCCGGTGCGGCCGGCGATGACGACGTAGTCGAACGTCAACGGCAGGTTGGTGAGTTGCTCGCGCACCTGCTCGCGAAAGGCCTTGTAGCCGCCTTGCACGAGGGTCGTGCGAAAGCCGATCTGGTCGAGAAACCAGGCCAGGGTGCCGCTGCGCTTGCCGCCGCGCCAGCAATAGACCAGCGGCTGCCAATCGCGCGGCTGGTCCTGCACATGCGCCTGCAGCAACTCGCCGATGCGTTTGGCGATCATCGCCGCGCCGATCTTCTTGGCGTCGAAGGCCGAGACCTGCGCGTACTCGGTGCCGACCGTGCGCCGCTCGTCGTTGTCGAGCACCGGCCAGTTGACGGCGCCGGGCAGGTGGTCCTCGGCGTATTCAGCGGGCGAGCGGGCGTCGATGATGGTGTGGAACGAGGCCAGGCGCGAGATCGCGTCGGCGGCCGTGATCGTGGTCAGGCTCACTGGTGCACCCTAGGCACTGCGTGCCGTCCCGCCAAGCGAGAGTTCGCACTCGGGGCGGCCCAGCGTGCTCACGCCGGCTCCGGCGCCAGGGCGTCGAGCACTTCGCTTTCGATCGCGATCTGCGCGCGGTTGTGCTGCAGCTCGGGCCCGTCGATCAGGAAGGTGTCTTCGACGCGTTCGCCCAGGGTGCTGATCTTGGCCAGTTGCAGGTTGATGCGGTGCCGCGCCAGCACGCGCGCGATGCCGTAGAGCAGGCCCGAGCGGTCACTGGCGCTGACGGAAAGCAGCCAGCGCTGCGCGCGCTCGTCGGGCCGCAGCGACACCCGCGGCGTGACCGGAAAGCTCTTCACCCGGCGCGACACGCGGCCGCGCCGCGGCTCGGGCAGGGCGCCGGTGGCGGCCAGGGCTTTCGTCAACTGGGTCTCGACCAGCGAGATCAGGTCGCGGTAGCCGGCCGGGTCGCCATGTTCGACGTTCGGGTGCACGAGCTGGAAGGTGTCCAGCGCGAAGCTGGCCCGCGTGGTGTGCACCTTGGCGTCGAGCACCGAGAAGCCGGCGTTGTCGAAGTAGCCGCAGACGCGCGCGAACAGGTCCGGGATGTCGGGCGCATAGACCAGCACCTGCAGGCCTTCGCCGACCGGCGACGCGCGCGCGCTGACCACCGGCACGGCGCTCTTGACGTGGCGCCACAGCACGCGAGCGTGCCAGGCCAGATCGCCGGCGTCGTGGCGCGCGAAATAGCTCACTTCGAGCGTCTTCCACAGCGGCGTCTCGGTGTCGGGCAATTGCGAGGACAGCGCCAGCAGCGAGCGCGCCTCGGCCTTGCGCGCTTCGAGTTCGGCGTCGAGGTTGGGCCGGGTGCCGCCGAGCGAACGCAGCGCCAGGCGGAACAGGTCTTCGAGCAGCTTGCCCTTCCAGGCATTCCAGACCTTCGGGCTGGTGCCGCGGATGTCGGCCACCGTCAGCAGGTACAGCGCGGTCAGGGTGCGCTCGTCGCGCACTTGCGCGGCGAAGGCGGCGATCACGTCGGCATCGGACAGGTCTTCCTTCTGTGCGATTTGGCTCATCGTCAGGTGGTGCCGCACCAGGAACTCGATCAGTTGCGCATCGTCGCGTTCGATGGCGTGCTCGCGGCAGAAGCGCCGCACTTCGGCGCCGCCGAGGTCGGAGTGGTCGCCGCCGCGGCCCTTGGCCACGTCATGGAACAGGGCGGCGACGTAGAGCACGTACGGCCGCTCGAACTGGGCCGCCAGTTGCGAGCAAAACGGGTACTCATGGGCGTGTTCGGGGATCAGGAAGCGGCGCACGTTGCGCAGCACCATCAGGATGTGCTGGTCGACGGTGTAGACGTGGAACAGGTCGTGCTGCATCTGGCCGACGATGCGGCGGAAGACCCACAGGTAGCGGCCGAGCACCGAGGTCTGGTTCATCAAGCGCAGCGCATGGGTCTGGCCCTGGGGTTGCTGCAGGATGTCGACGAAGCGCGCGCGGTTGACCGGGTCGCTGCGAAACGCCGCGTCCATCACATGCCGCGCGTTGTACAGCGCGCGCAGGGTGCGCACCGACAGGCCCTTGATGCCGACCGTCTGCTGGTAGAGCAGGAAGGTTTCCAGGATCGCGTGCGGCAGGCGCAGGTAGAGATCGTCGCTGGCCACTTCGAGCATGCCGCCACGGTCGAAGAAGTGCTCGTTGACCGGGCGCATGGCCTCGGTTTCGCGGCCGGCCACGCGGGCTTCGATGTTCAGCAGCACGATCTGGTTCAACTGCACCACCGCCTTGGCGGCCCAGTAGTAGCGCCGCATCAGCACTTCGGAGACGCGCTGGCCCTTCTTCGCAGGCAGGCCGAAGCTCTGCGCCACCGCGGTCTGCAAATCGAACACCAGCCGGTCTTCGCGCCGGCCGGCGATCATGTGCAGGCGGGCGCGGATCAGCTTCAACTGGCCTTCGTTGCGCTGTAGTTGCTTGACCTCGAACGGCGTCACCAGGCCGTTGGCGGCGAGCTCGGTCCAACTGCGGCCCAGCCCTGCGGCGCGCGCCACCCAGATCAGGATCTGCAGATCGCGCAGGCCGCCGGGGCTTTCCTTGCAGTTGGGTTCGAGCGAGTACGGCGTGTCTTCGTACTTGGTGTGGCGCTGCTGCATTTCCAGCGTCTTGGCGCGCAGGAAGGCGCGCGGGTCGCGGTCGGCGGCCAGGCGCGCGTGCAGGGCCTGGAACAAGCGGCGTGGGCCGCAGACCAGGCGGCTTTCGAGCAATGCAGTTTGCACCGTGACGTCGCGCGCGGCTTCGACCGCGCACTCTTCGGTGTTGCGCACCGAGGAGCCGATCTCCAGGCCGATGTCCCAGCAGGCGGTGATGAAGCGCTCGACGGCGGGCCGCGCGGCCTCGGTGGCCAGATCGTCGGGCAACAGCACCAGCACGTCGACATCGGAGTACGGAAACAGCTCGCCGCGGCCGTAGCCGCCGGCCGCCACCAACGCGGCGCCGGCCGGCATCAGGCTGCCGATCCAGAGTTCGGTCAGGGTGACATCGACCAGCCTGGACAGGCGGCGGATCAGCGTCGTCGCCGCCGTGGCGCTGGGCCGCGCCGCCGCAAAATGTTCGATCAGCGCCGACTTGTCGACCGCCAGGCGCAGCCGCAGACTGGCCACGCCCGCGCTGACGCCGACGCCGGGGCCCGTCACCGGCTGAACCACGGCCGCCATGGCCGGCCTCAAGCGGCCGCGGTGGCGGGCGCAGGGGTCGTTGCGGTCACGAACGCCGGCAACGGCGGGCTGCCGGCCGACAGCGTCAGCACTTCGTAGCCGGTGTCGGTGACCAGTACGGTGTGCTCCCACTGCGCCGACAGCGAGCGGTCGCGCGTGACGATCGTCCAGCCGTCATACGTGCCACCCTTGCGGTCTTCGCGGATGTCGCGGCGGCCGGCGTTGATCATCGGCTCGATCGTGAAGATCATCCCGGGCACCAGGGTTTCGAGCGTGCCGGGGCGGCCGTAGTGCAGCACCTGCGGCTCTTCGTGAAAGCGCTGGCCGATGCCATGGCCGCAGAACTCACGCACCACCGAGAAGCCCTGGTTCTCGGCGAAGGTCTGGATCGCGTGGCCGATGTCGCCCAGCCGCGCGCCAGGGCGCACGCGCACGATGCCCTTCCACATCGCTTCGAAGGTCAGGCTGCACAGCCGCCTGGCGGCGATGCTGCCCTCGCCGACGATGTACATGCGGCTGTTGTCGCCGTGCCAGCCTTCCTTGGTGATCACCGTGACGTCGATGTTGACGATGTCGCCGTTCTTCAGCGGCTTGGCGTTCGGGATGCCGTGGCAAACCTCGTGGTTGATCGATGCGCACAGCGAGGCCGGGTAGGGCGGGTAGCCGGGCGGCGCGTAGTTCAGCGTCGCCGGCACGGTGCCCTGGACCTTGACCATGTGCTCGTGGGCGACGCGATCGAGTTCGAGCGTCGTCACCCCCGGTTTGATCAGCGGCGTCAGCAGGTCCAGCACCTCGGAGCCCAGCCGGCCCGCCACGCGCATGCCCTCGATGTCGGCCGCGGATTTGATGGTCATCGTCATGGGCCGGAATTATCCCACCCGCCCCGTAAAATCGCGGCCTTCGCTCCCGATGGCCCGCCGGCCCGTGCCGGCATTCATTGCCCCCACGCCCCGATGTCCGCTACGCCCAAGCACCTGCTGCACTTCGAGGGCGGCAACGCCCTGTCTGCCTTCCGCGCCCAGGCCCTGTTGGTGCGGCTGGGGCAGGCCTGCCCGCGCATCGTCGGCGTGACGGCGCGCCATGTGCACTGGGCCTGGAGCGATGCGCCGCTCGACGGTTCGGCGCGCGACAAGCTGGCTGCCCTGCTGGCTTATGGCGATGCAGCGCCGTCTGCGACTGACGGCGCGCTGGTGGTGGTGATGCCGCGGCTGGGCACCGTCTCGCCCTGGGCCAGCAAGGCCACCGATATCGCGCACAACTGCGGGCTGGGCCTGCACCGCGTCGAGCGCGTCACCGAGTTCCGCCTGCATTTGAAGAGCGGCCTGCTCGGCAGCAAGGCGCTGTCGGCCAGCGAGTTGCACGCCGCGGCCGATGGCTTGCACGACCGCATGACCGAGAGCGTGGCTTTCGAGCGCGCGGCGGCCGCGCACCTGTTCGACGAGCGCGAGGGCGTGCCGATGGCGCATGTCGATGTGCTGGGCCAGGGCGGTGCGGCGCTCGAGGCGGCGAACATTGCATGGGGCCTGGCATTGTCGATCGATGAGATCGACTACCTCGTCGCAGCGTTCAGCAAGCTCGGCCGCAACCCGACCGATGTCGAGCTGATGATGTTCGCGCAGGCCAACAGCGAGCATTGCCGGCACAAGATCTTCAACGCCGAGTTCGTCATCGACGGCCAGCCGCAGCCGCTGTCGATGTTCGGCATGATCCGCCACACCGAAACGACCTCGCCGCAGCGAACGATCGTGGCCTACGACGACAACGCCTCGGTGATGGAAGGCGGCGCGGTGGAGCGCTGGCTGCCTCAGGGCTTCACCAACGCACCGCAGTACGGCGCGCGCGAAGAGACGGTGCATGTGCTGATGAAGGTCGAGACGCACAACCACCCGACCGCGATCTCGCCGTTTCCGGGCGCTTCCACCGGGGCCGGCGGCGAGATCCGCGACGAGGGCGCCACCGGCCGCGGCGCCAAGCCGAAGGCCGGGCTGACCGGCTTCTCGGTGTCCAACCTGCACCTGCCGGGCCTGCCCGGCTTGTCCGGGCCTGACGCTCCCGAGCCCTGGGAGCGTGAGCCCATCGGCAAGCCCGCGCACATCGCCTCGGCGCTGCAGATCATGACCGAGGGCCCGCTCGGCGGCGCGGCCTTCAACAACGAGTTCGGCCGGCCCAACCTGGGCGGCTACTTCCGCGTCTACGAGCAGCGCGTGGCGGGCGTGCAGCGCGGCTACCACAAGCCGATCATGATTGCCGGCGGCATCGGCTCGATCAGCGACAGCCAGACGAAGAAGAAGATCTTTCCCGCCGGCACGCTGCTGGTGCAGTTGGGCGGCCCCGGCATGCGCATCGGCATGGGCGGCGGCGCAGCCAGCTCGATGGCCGCGGGCAGCAATGCCACCGCGCTCGATTTCGATTCGGTGCAGCGCGGCAACCCCGAAATCCAGCGCCGCGCGCAGGAAGTCATCAACCACTGCTGGGCCCTCGGTGAGATGAACCCGATCCTGGCCATCCACGACGTCGGTGCGGGCGGCATCAGCAACGCCTTCCCCGAACTGGTCGATGGCGCCGGCCGCGGCGCCGTCTTCGACCTGCGCAAGGTGCCGATCGAAGAAAGCGGCCTGGCGCCGAAAGAGGCCTGGTGCAACGAGAGCCAGGAGCGCTATGTGATCGCGCTCAATGCGGACCTGTTGCCGCTGTTCAAGCAGATGTGCGCGCGCGAGCGCTGCCCGTTTGCGCTGGTGGGCGTGACCTCCGAAGCCCGCGCGCTGGTGCTCGAGGCAGGCCCGGGCGGCGAGCGCTCGATCGACATGCCGATGGACGTGTTGCTCGGCAAGCCGCCGAAGATGCTGTGCGACGTGCAGCGCGTGGCGCGCCACGAACCGCCGCTGCAACTCACCGGCGTCAAGCTCGAGCAGGTGGCGCTGGCCGTGCTGCGCCACCCGACGGTGGCCAGCAAACGCTTCCTGATCACCATCGGCGACCGCACCGTGGGCGGTCTCACGCACCGCGATCCGATGGTCGGGCCCTGGCAGGTGCCGGTGGCCGATTGCGCGGTGACGTTGGCCGACTACCGCGGTTTTCGCGGTGAAGCCTTTGCCATCGGCGAGCGCACGCCGCTGGCGGCGATCAATGCGCCGGCCTCGGGCCGCATGGCGGTGGCCGAGGCGATCACCAATCTGCTGGCCGCGCCGATCGAGCTGTCGCATGTGAAGCTGTCGTGCAACTGGATGGCCGCCTGCGGCGAGGCCGGCGAAGACGCCGCGCTGTACGACACCGTGCACGCGGTCGGCATGAAGCTGTGCCCGGCGCTGGGCATCGGCGTGCCGGTGGGCAAGGATTCGCTGTCGATGCGCACGCGCTGGAGCGACGCCGATGGCCCCAAGCAAGTGACCGCGCCGGTGTCGCTGATCGCCACCGCCTTCGTCACGCTGGCCGATGTGCGCGGCACGCTGACACCGCAACTGCAAGCCGGCGACACCACCCTGATCCTGATCGACCTCGGCGCCGGCCGCATGCGCCTGGCCGGCTCGATGCTGGCGCAGGTGCTCGGCCAGTTTGGCGATGTGGTACCCGACCTCGACGATGCGCAGATGTTGAAGGCCTTGGTGACCGCGATCAACCAACTTCGCGCAGAAAACAAACTGCTGGCCTACCACGACCGCAGCGACGGCGGCCTGTGGGCCACGGTCTGCGAGATGGCCTTCGCCGGCCATGTCGGTGTCAGCCTGAACGTCGACCTGCTGGTCACCGAAGGCGACGGCATCGCCGACAGCCGCGCCGACGTCGGCGATGCGAAGAACTGGGCCGGCCAGGTCGGCGAACGCCGCAACGAGCGCACGCTGGCCGCACTGTTCAACGAAGAACTCGGCGCCGTGATCCAGGTGCGCACGAGCGAGCGCGACGCAGTGATGTCGGTGCTGCGCGCGCATGGCCTGGCCAAGCACGTGCACGCCATCGGCAAGCCCAACGACCGCAGCGTGGTCGACGTCTGGCGCGACGCCAAGGCAGTGTTCTCGGCGCCGCTGGTTGAATTGCACCAGGCCTGGGACGAGGTGAGCTGGCGCATCGCCCGCCTGCGCGACAACCCGGCCGGCGCCGATGCCGAACACCGGGCTGCCGGCCGCGCCGATGATCCAGGGCTGCACGTTCACCTGACGTTTTCTCCCCCTCACCCCCCGGGAGAGGGCCGGGGTGAGGGCTCCCCCGCCGTCCACACCACCCGCCCCAAGCTCGCCATCCTGCGCGAGCAAGGCGTCAACTCGCAGCTCGAGATGAGCTACGCGATGGCCGAGTCCGGCTTCGACACCTTCGACGTGCACATGAGCGATCTGCAGGCCGGCCGCGCGCGGCTGGATCAGTACGTCGGCTTCGTCGCCTGCGGCGGCTTTTCCTACGGCGACACGCTCGGTGCCGGCGAGGGCTGGGCGCGCTCGATCCTGTTCAACCCGGCGCTGGCCGATCAGTTCGCGGCCTTCTTCAATCGCAGCGACACCTTTGCCCTGGGCGTGTGCAACGGCTGCCAGATGATGGCCGCGCTCAGCCCCATCATCCCCGGCGCGAGTGCCTGGCCGAAGTTCACGCGCAACAAGAGCGAGCAGTTCGAGGCCCGCTTGTCGATGGTCGAAGTGCTGGCCTCGCCGTCGCTGTTCTTCACCGGCATGGAAGGCAGCCGCCTGCCGATCGCGGTGGCGCATGGCGAAGGCTTTGCCGATTTCTCGCAGCGCGCGAATCCAGAACAGGCGGCCAGATCAGTGCAGCGTGCGATGCGCTTCGTCGACCCCCTTGGCCAGCCCACCGACGCTTACCCCGCCAACCCGAACGGCAGCCCCGACGGCCTGACAGCGGTGACCACCGCCGACGGCCGCTACACCGTGCTGATGCCGCACCCGGAGCGCGTCTTCCGCAACGTGCAGATGAGCTGGAGCGGCGGCGACATCAGCGCGCCGAGCCCGTGGATGCGCATGTTCCACAACGCGCGGCGTTGGGTCGGCTGAGCAGGGGCTCTGCGGCGGCAAGCTGGCGCGCTGACCCGTTGCTCGAGCCCGCGCAGGCCAACGGACAAGGCTGCCAAAATGCAGCCATGACCGTGCAGCAAGTCACCCCGGAATTGCGCCAGTGGATCATTGCCCAGGCGCAGGCCGGCCACAAACCCGAGGCCGTGCTCGACGCCATGCGAGCCAGTGGCTGGCAGCAGGACGTGGCGATCCAGGCGCTGGAAGACACCCTCAGCGGCTTCCTCGCCGAGCATGCCCAGGCGGCCGGCCTGCCGCCGCCCGTGCCGGTGCCGGGCCCGGACCTGGCCGAGTCGCCGCTGTGGCTCGATGCCGGCGACCGCCAGGTGCAGGTGCTGATGACGATGACCCAGCCCCGCGTCGTCGTCTTCGGCAGCCTGCTCTCCGACGAAGAATGCGACGCCATGGTGGCGCTGGCGCGGCCACGCATGACGCGCTCGGAAACGGTGCAGACCGACACCGGCGGCAGCGAAGTCAACCCCGTACGCACCAGCTCGGGCATGTTCTTTGGCCGCGAGGAAAATCCGCTGTGCGCACGCATCGAAGCCCGCATCGCTAGGCTGCTCGACTGGCCGCTGGAGAACGGCGAGGGCCTGCAGGTACTGCATTACCTGCCGGGCGCCGAGTACAAGCCGCACCACGATTATTTCGACCCGGCCAAGGCCGGCACCCCGGCCATCGTCAAGCGCGGCGGCCAGCGGGTGGGCACCCTGGTGATGTATCTGAACGCGCCCGACAAAGGCGGCGCCACCACCTTCCCTGACGTGGCGCTTGCAGTGGCGCCGATCAAGGGCAACGCGGTCTACTTCAGCTACGACCGGCCACACCCGATCACCCGCACCCTGCACGGTGGCGCGCCGGTGATCGCCGGCGAAAAATGGGTCGCCACCAAGTGGCTGCGCGAGGGCCGCTTCGAATAGACGTAAACGGCGTGTCAACCGCCCGGCCGGAGTGCCCGTTGTGGGCTTCGAGCGATTTGCTCAGTACCCATTCGAATGACACCATGAACAAGCTCCTGACCGCCCTGGCCGCTCTGGCCTTCGTTGCTGCCGCCCAAGCCCAGACCGCTGCGCCGGCCGCTCCCGCCAAGCCGGCTGCCCCGGCCATGGCCGCCACCCCGGCTGTTGTCGCTACCCCGGCCGCCCCGGCTGCCGCCGCCAAGCCGGCTGCCCCGGCTGCCGACATGAAGGTGGCCGACGCCAAGAAGGCCAAGACCACCAAGAAGTCCAAGGCGAAGGCCAAGGCCAAGGCCAAGGCCGACGAGAAGAAGCCGGCTTAATTGCAGCTTCGGGCTCTGCCCAAGAAAAACCCGGCCTCGGCCGGGTTTTTTGTTGCCGGCGCGCGCCGCCGGTCAACGCCGCGGCTGGGTCTGTGTGCCCTGCGCTGCGGGTGGCAACATCCGGTTGCGCACGATCTGCGCCCACTTGCGTTGCTCCCAGCTTTGCGGCCCGTCGAGCGGCCAGGCATCGACCACGGCGGCCAGTTCGTTGTGCGGCAATCGCACGTAGCCTGGCTCGTGGCGGCGCAGCAGCCACACGCCGGGCAGCAACCGGCGCGGCAACGGCGCGCGGGCTTCGTCGACCCAATACACACACGGACGTTGCATCCAGAAACTCTGGCGCTCAAAGTGCACCCGCCCGGCAATGCCGCTGGCAGCCGGCAGCAGGATGTGATCAGCGGTGGTTTCGACGACGGCAAAGCGCAGGTCGCTCGGCGAATCGCCGCCATGGCGGCAGACCAGGATCACGCGGTGGATCTCGCGTGCGGGGATGCGGTCGATTTCCTTCTCTTGGTTCAGCACCAGCAGATCGGCGCCCTCCCAGCGGGTGTTCAATGAGTCGTGGCGCATGGTGGGCGGGCTCTCGGGCGGTGGTCGCAAAAGGGGAGACAGCACCATAGGCGAGTTGCCGGCGGTCGCCTGTCAGCAGGCACTACAAACTGCAAGCAGATCACTGCGGGCTGGCGGCTTCGACGGTCTGCGCGTGCGGCGGCACGCTGGCCTTCCAGCCGAGTTCATTGCCGATGCGAAAGCGCAGCGCATCGGTGGCCACCGGATCGCCGTGGACGACGAAGACCTGGCGCGGCGCGGGCTCGAAGCCGCGCAGCCACTGCATCAACTCGTCGGCGTCGGCATGGCCCGAGAAGCCCTCGAGGTGGCTGACCTCGGCGCGCACCGGCACCATCTCACCGAATACTTTCACTTCGCGCTCGCCGGCCACCAGGCGCGCGCCACGCGTACCCGCGACCTGGAAGCCGGGGAACGCGATGTGGTGGCGCGGCTCGGGTGCCATCGCGCTCAGGTGGTGCAGCACGCGCCCGCCGGTGGCCATGCCGCTGGCCGAGATGATCACGCCAGGATAGCGAGAGCGCGTCAGGTGCTGCGATTGCGCCGCGGTTTCGATGAAGCGAACGCCGTCGGCCAGGGTGTCGATTTCGCGCCGCGGTACAGCCAGCAATTTGCGATGGCGCAGGGTGACTTGGGTGGCCGCAATCGCCATCGGGCTGTCGAGAAAAATCGGCAGCGAAGGCGGGATGTCGCCGGCGCGCTTGAGCCGCTGCAGCACCAGCAGAAGCGCCTGGGCGCGGCCGACAGCGAAGGCCGGCAGCAGCACGCTGCCGCCGCGTCGCACGGTGCGGCGGATCACGTCACCGAGGATCGCCTGCACATCGTCGGGCGGATGCCGGCGATTGCCGTAGGTGGCTTCGATCAGCAGCACGTCGGCGCGGGCGATGCGCTCGGGCGGCGGCAGCAACAGGTCGTGCTGGCGGCCGAGGTCGCCCGAAAAGACGATGCGCTCGCGGCCGGCGGCCCAGCGTGATCGCATTGGCGCCGAGCAGGTGGCCCACAGGGGTCAGTGAAACCTCGACCCGGCCGACTTGCGCGCTGCGCCCGGCCGCCAGCGGCGTGATGCGTTGCAGTGCACGCACCGCGTCGGCGCCGGTGTACAGCGGCAGCGCCTTGCCATGCTTGGAGCTGCCATAGCGGTTGGCGCGCCGCGAGTCTTCTTCCTGTAGATGCGCACTGTCGCGCAGCAGCACATCGGCCAGGTCGCGCGTGGCCGTGCTGGCATAGACCGGGCCGCGGTAGCCGTGCTTGACCAGCACCGGCAGGAAGCCGCTGTGGTCGAGGTGGGCATGGCTCAGCACCACGGCGTCGAGGCTGCCGACGTCGAACGGGATCGCCTGCCAGTTGCGCTCGCGGTGCAGTTTCAGGCCCTGGAACAGTCCGCAGTCGAGCAGGATGCGCGAGCCGGCGAACTCGATCAGGTGTTTGGAGCCGGTGACGCCGTCTGCCGCGCCGTGGCTGGTGAGCCTCATCATCCTGCGCGGCCCAGGGTCTGCAATTGCGCCGATCCGATGATCTCGATCGCTGGGCCGTCACGCTGCAAGGCCGCGCGAAGGGCGCGGGCGACCACCGCCGCTTCGATCGGGCGCATGCGTGCGGGCAGCAGGCGGCCGATCGGTGCCAGCAGCGTGAGTGCGAGTTGTTCGCCAAGCCGAGGGGGTTGGCCGAGTGCGCCGCGTTCGCCGGCCAGCAGCGATGGCCGCGCGATCACCAGGCGCTCGAAACCGAGGCCGGCCAGGGCCACTTCCATTTCGCCCTTGATGCGGTTGTAGAACACCTTCGACGCGGCATCGGCGCCGAGTGCGGAGACGACGGCCACTCGCGTCACGCCCGCCGCCCGCGCGGCCCGGGCGACGTTGACGACGGCATCGAAATCGACCGCACGAAAGGCGGCCTGCGATCCGGCCGCCTTGATCGTCGTGCCGAGCGCGATGTACAGCGCGCTGGCCGCGGGCAGGGCGCCTGGCTTGGCGAAGTCGATGAGCAGGCGCGTCAGGCGCGGTGATGCCGGCAGGTCGGGCACATCACGGCGCATCAGCGCGTGCACCTGCGCGTGCACCTGCGCGCCGTCATCCGTTAGCAATTGCGCCAGCAGCGCGCGACCGACCAAACCGCTGGCACCGGCCAGCAGCACATTGGGAGAAGCCGCGTTGGCCTTGGACATGCGCGGGACTGTAGCCCGCGCCGCGCGCTCAGCGCTTGGGCTGCGTCATGCGCGGGCCCGTGGGGCGCGAGCCGCCGTCGCGGCGCGGGCCATTGCCACCACCGCCGCCGCCGGGCCGCCCACCACCACCACCGCCGGGCCGTCCACCGCCACCGCCGCGGCGTGCTCCACCGCCGCCCCCACCGCCACCGCCGTTGCGCTGGGTGCCGCCGATGCCGATGGTCATGCGACCGAGCACGATCGGCTCGGCACGCTCGCCCACCGGCGGCTCGAACCCGGGCACGATTTCGCGCGGGATGCTGCGCTTGATCAGGCGCTCGATGTCGCGCAGGAAGATGTCTTCGTCGACGCAGGCCAGCGAGATCGCCTCGCCGGTGGCCCCGGCGCGGCCGGTGCGGCCGATGCGGTGGACATAGTCTTCGGGCACGTTGGGCAACTCGAAGTTGACGACATGCGGCAACTGGTCGATGTCGATGCCGCGCGCGGCGATGTCGGTGGCTACCAGCACCTGCAACTCGCCGCGTTTGAAGTCGGCCAGGGCTTTCGTGCGCGCGGTCTGGCTCTTGTTGCCATGAATCGCCATCGCGCTGATGCCCTGGTCGTTCAGGTAATCGGTGAGCCGGTTGGCGCCATGCTTCATGCGCGTGAAGACCAGCACCTGGTGCCAGTCGCCGCTCTTGATCAGGTGCGCCAGCAACTCTTTCTTGCGCTCGCGGCCGACCGGGTGGACCTTCTGCTCGATGGCTTCGACGGTTGAATTGCGCCGCGCCACTTCGATCAGCGCGGGCTGGTTGAGCAGCTTGTCGGCCAGCGACTTGATCTCGTCGCTGAAAGTGGCACTGAACAGCAGGCTCTGCTTCTTTGCCGGCACGGCGGCCAGCACTTTCTTGATGTCGTGGATGAAGCCCATGTCGAGCATGCGATCGGCTTCGTCGAGAACGAAGATTTCGACATGGCTCAGGTCCAGCGTGCGCTGGCCATGGTGGTCAAGCAGGCGGCCGGGCGTGGCCACCAGGATGTCGACGCCCTTGCGCAAGCGGTCGACCTGAGGTTGCATGCCGACGCCGCCGAACATCACCATCGACGTCA
>JANOKY010000438.1:0-6621 GCA_031419635.1 Burkholderiales bacterium
CGTCCTCGGCGGCAACAAGGCCCACCGTGTCTCGGTCAAGGAGGCCGGGAGCTGGGTCGTCGCCTGGGTCGCGCTGGCCATCAGCTTCGGCGTCTTGCTGTGGTGGTACCTGGACGGCACGGCGGGCCGCGAGATGGCCAATCGCAAGGCGCTCGAGTTCTTCACCGGCTACCTGATCGAGCAGTCGTTGTCGGTGGACAACATGTTCGTGTTCGTGATGATCTTCACCTACTTCGCGGTGCCGCCGGAGTTGCAGCGCCGCGTGCTGCTGTATGGCGTGGTCGGCGCGATCGTCATGCGTGCCGGGATGATCCTGGCCGGCGTATGGCTGGTGTCGGAGTTCGCCTGGACTCTCTATGTGTTCGGCTTGTTCCTGGTGGTCACCGGGATCAAGATGCTGATCTTCGCCGAGCGCAAGCCCGACCTGGAGAAGAACCCCTTGCTGCGCTGGATGCGCGGCCACCTTCGCATCACGCCGGGCTTTCACGGCGAGTCCTTCGTCGTGCGCGTCAATGGGCTGCTCTACGCCACGCCGATGTTCCTGGTGCTGGTGATGATCGAGATCAGCGACCTGGTGTTCGCAGTCGACAGCATTCCGGCCATCTTCGCGGTCACCACCGACCCGTTCATCGTCTTCACCTCCAACATCTTCGCCATCATGGGGCTGCGCGCGCTTTACTTCCTGTTGGCCGACATGGCCGAGCGCTTCCACCTGCTCAAGTACGGCCTGGCGCTGGTGCTGGTGTTCGTTGGCGGCAAGATGCTGGTCGCGCCCTGGTTTCACATGCCGATCCAGTGGTCGCTGGCCATCGTGGGCTCGATCATCCTGGTCTCGGTGCTGCTCAGCCTGAGCGTGTCGAACCGCAAACTCTCCCGGAGCGCTTCATTACCGCGCTTGCGGCGCGACCCGTCGTGATCATGTGCTGGCGCCTGCGCGCGAGCACGGTTGACGATGCCGTACTTCGAACCCGTCATCCTGTTCTTCCTGCTCGGCGCGATCGCCGGCTTCGTTCGCTCGGACCTGAAAATCCCCGGCGTCCTTTACGAGTCCCTGAGCATCTTCCTGCTGCTCGCCATCGGCCTGAAGGGCGGTGTCGAGCTGGCACGCTATGCGCTGCTCGACGTCGCGCTGCCGGCCCTCGCCGTGGTGGCCGTGGGTGCCCTGATCCCACTGGCAGCGTTGCCGCTGCTGCGCGGCGTCGGCAAGCTGTCCGCGCCGATGCGGGGTCGATCGCCGCGTACTGCGGGTCGGTCGGCGTGGTCACCTTCGCCGTCGCCTCGACCTATCTGGCGCGGCTGGGCGTGGCCGACACGGCCCGCGCCATCTGCACGGCACTGCGCGAGCGCTACTGCGACAACTATTCCATGCTGATGTACGTCGGCGTGGTCGACGTGCTGCGCCCGGAGAAGTTCTGAGCCTGCAAGCAACTGCGCAAAGTCCACCAAGCAAATCGCCACCAAAGGCCGCCTGGCCGTGACCGCCCTCCTCGATCTGGCCCTTCGATCCGACCACGGGCCCGTTGTGCAGTCGACCATCGGTGCGCGGCAGCGGGTCTCGCTGTCGTATCTGGAGTTGCTGTTCGCCAGGCTGCGCCGGCAAGGTCTCGTAAGCAGTCGGCGCGGGCCAGGCGGCGGCTATGGCCTGGCGCGCAGCGCCGCCGGGATCAGCGTGGCCGACATCGCGTGGGCCGTCGACGCGCCGTTGCAGCGGTGACTTTGTACGCGTGACGAAGAAGGCACCGGCCTGATGCAGCGCGTACAGCCGCGCGAAGGCCCTCGCGCGGAACTGCTCGGCGCGTGTCGTTCACCGGACCGTGGTGACAGGCACTGCGCCGTCAACCAACGCGCATCGTCGACAGCAGGCGCAACACTTCAGTGGCCGTCGCGTCAGGCTGCTCCATCGGAAACAGGTGCGTGCCTTCGGTCCAGACGAAACGCTCGCCGGCCAGGCGTCGCGTGGCCTCGACGCCGGCCTGGCGCGACTCTGCCGATTGCTGGCCGCCGATGAATGCCAGCGGGCAGCGCAGCGGGTGGCGCCGCAGCACACGCTGCATGTGGTGCGGCAGGGTGTCGTAGATCCGGCTTTCGACCTCGCGATCGAAGGCCAGCACGGTCTGGCCGCCGCGGCGCACGAAGCCGCCCTTGACGTAGTCTTCCAGCACGCGCGGGTCCCAGCGCGCGAAGGCGGCCTTCTTCGCGAAGTGCTCGCGCACGGCCGCCAGCGACGGCCAGGCCTGCCGCCGTGAGCGCGAAACGCGGCTCGGCGTGATGCGCGGCATCAGCCCCGTGGCCTTGGCCACCTGCAAGCTGTGCGCGCGCCAGCCGGCGATGATCGGCGAGTCGAGCAGCACCACGCCACGCGCCAGATCGGGTCGCTTGCTGGCAGCGAGCACGCTCAGGATGCCGCCCAGCGAATGGCCGACCAGCCAGGCCGGCCCGCCGACTTCGGCGTCGATGAAGGCGATCAGCTGATCGCGCAGGTGCGGCCAGTTGCTGGTCACCGGCCAGGCCGGGTCATGGCCGAACTTGTCCAGCGCGTGCACCGCGTAGCCCTGCGCACGCCAGGCTTCGAAGAGTTGGCGATAGACGCCGGCCGGGAAGCCGTTGGCGTGCGAGAAGACGATGGCACCGGCCCTGCCGGCCGCGGCCTTGCGGCGGACCATCAGACGATCTTCTCGTCCGGCGTGGTGATCTTCTTCATCGGCGGGAAGCGCCCCGACGGCGCGCGCAGCGGGTGGGCGCTGTCGGCGCCATCCCACTGCGGGCTGTCGATGCCCTCGAAGACCTCGCGCAGGCGCTGGCCCCAGGTGCTGCGGATCATCTGGAAATACGGGTTGCGCTCGTCGATGCAGACGAAGTCGTCGCTTTGCAAGGTGCCGGTGCGGTAGACCAGCAGGTCCAGCGGCAGGCCGACCGAGAGGTTGGACTTCAGGGTCGAATCCATCGACACCAGGGCGCATTTGGCCGCTTCGCCCAGCAGCGTGGCCGGCGTGATCACGCGGTCGAGGATCGGCTTGCCGTACTTGCTCTCGCCGATCTGGAAGTAGGGCGTCTCGCGCGTGGCTTCGATGAAATTGCCGGGCGAGTAGACCAGGAACAGGCGCATCGCCTCGTTGCCGATCTGGCCGCCGAGGATGAAGCTGGCGTTGAAGTCGATGCCGGATTGCTTCAATGCCGCGCCGTCCTGTCGGTAGACGCGGCGCACCGCGCTGCCCAGGATGCGCGCGGCATCGAACAGGCTGTTGCAGTTCCAGATCGTCAGCGGCTCCTTGTTCGCGCCTTCGATCTTCTCGACCTGCAGGATCTCGCGCACCGATTGCGCGATGCTCAGGTTGCCGCCCGACAGCAGGACCATGAAGCGCTCGCCCGGCTTCTCGTAGATCATCATCTTGCGAAAGCTGGCGATATGGTCGAGGCCGGCGTTGGTGCGCGAGTCCGACAGGAAGACGAGGCCCGCGTCCAGGCGGATGGCTACGCAATAGGTCATGGTGGTGTCTTGCCGGTGAGTTGCTTGAGACGGTACAGCGCGGCGTGCGCTTCGCGCGGCGTGAGGCTGTCGGGGTCGAGGTCGGCGAGGGCGTCTTCGATGGGGGAGGGCGTCGCGGTGGGCGCGGGTGGCGGGGCCGCGAACAGATCGACTTGCAAATCGGTTGCGCGCTGATTCGCTTCCAGCGCTTCGAGGGCGCCGCGGGCCTGCCGCACCACCGCCGCTGGCATGCCCGCCAAGCGCGCCACCTGCACGCCGTAGCTGCGGCTCGCCGGCCCGGATTGCACCTCGTGCAGGAAGACGATGTCGTGGCCGCCACTCTCGATCGCCGAGACATGCATGTTGGCTGCAGCGCTGTGCTTTGCGGGGAAGGTCGTCAGCTCGAAGTAGTGGGTCGCGAACAGCGTGAACGAGCGGTTCTTGTCGTGCAGGTGGCTGGCGATCGCGCCGGCCAGGGCCAGGCCGTCGAAGGTTGAAGTGCCCCGCCCGATCTCGTCCATCAGCACCAGAGATTGCTCGGTGGCGCCGTGCAGGATCGCCGCGCCTTCCGTCATCTCGACCATGAAGGTCGACTGCGCATTGGCCAGGTCGTCGGCCGCGCCGATGCGGGTGTGGATGGCGTCGATCGGCCCGAGCCGGCAGGCCCTTGCCGGCACGTTGGAGCCCATCGCGGCCAGCAGCACGATCAAGGCCACCTGGCGCATGTAGGTGCTCTTGCCGCCCATGTTCGGGCCGGTGATGACCAGCAGGCGCGTTTTGGCGTCCAGGCGGCAATGGTTGGCGATGAACTCGCCCGCGCCGGTCTCGGCCAGGCGCGTCTGCACAACAGGGTGGCGGCCGGCTTCGATGTCGATGCACGGGTGCAAGACGAACTGCGGCCGGCACCAGCCGAGCGTGGCGGCGCGCTCGGCCAAGGCCGCCAGTGCGTCGAGGGCGGCCAGCGCGCGCGCCAATGAGGCGAGGGTGGCGAGGTGCGGTTGCAGGGCATCCTGCAATTGCTCGTACAGCCACTTCTCGCGCGCCAGGGCGCGCTCCTCGGCGGCCAGGGCCTTGTCTTCGAAGGTCTTCAGCTCGGGCGTGATGTAGCGCTCGGCGTTCTTCAGCGTCTGCCGCCGCTGGTAGTCGGCGGGCACCTTGTCGAGGTGCGAACCAGTGACTTCGATGTAGAAGCCGTGCACCTTGTTGAACTGCACCCGCAGGTTGGGGATCGCGGTGCGCGCGCGCTCGCGGGCTTCGAGGTCGAGCAGGAAGGCGTCGCAGTTCTGCGTGATCGACAGCAACTCGTCGAGTTCGCCGTCGAAGCCGCGCGCGATCACGCCGCCGTCGCGCAGCAGCACGGCGGGTTCGTCGGCGATCGCCGCGGTGAGCAGGGCAGTGATGGCCGGATCGGGTTGCAGCGCGGTGTGCAGCTCGGCCAGCAGTGGCGATGCGCTCGGCGCCGTGGCGCGCAGCGCCGGCAGCGCATGTAGCGAATGCCGCAGCCCGGCGAGCTCGCGCGGCTGCACCTGGCGCAATGCGATCCGCGAGACGATGCGCTCGACATCGCTGACGCCGCGCAGCGCCTCGCGCAGCGGCGCAAAGCCCTGCCCGATCAACTGGGCGATGGCGTCATGGCGCGCGCTGGCCTGGCCGCGCGCGCGCTGCGGGTGCGTCAGCCAATGGCGCAGCGCGCGGCTGCCCATGCCGGTGCGGCAGACATCGAGCAGCGACAGCAGGGTCGGGCTGGGCTCGCCGCGCAGCGTTTGCGTCAGCTCGAGATTGCGATGCGTGGCAGGCGGCAGGTCGAGCAAGTCGCTGGCGCGCTCGACCGTCAGCGTGCGCAGATGCGCGAGGGCCTGGCTCTGTGTGTGCTGGGCGTATGAAAGCAGCGCGGCGGCGGCCGCATGGGCCAGCGGCAGTTCCTGGGCATTGAAGCCGGCCAGACTGGCCACCTGCAATTGCTCGCAGAGTTTGCGCACGCCGAGCGCGGCATCGAACTGCCACGACGGTCGCTGCGTGATGGCGATGCCGCTGGCGGCCACCGCGGCGGGCAAGGACTCGCGGTCGGCGCACAGCAGTTCGGCGGCATCCAGCCGCGCCAGCCAGGCCGGCAACTCGCGCTCGCTGCATTCGGTCAGGCCCAGCCGGCCGCTGGCCAGGCCGAGCCAGGCCAGGCCGAAGCTGGCGCTCTTGCCCGACTCGCGGCTGATCGACAGCAGCAACGCATCCTGCCGCTCGGCCAGCAACTCGTTGTCAGTGATCGTGCCGGGCGTGACCACGCGCACCACCTTGCGCTCGACCGGCCCCTTGGCCGTGGCGACATCGCCGACCTGTTCGGCGATCGCCACCGATTCGCCCAGCTTGACCAGCTTGGCCAGGTAGCTTTCGAGTGCATGCACCGGCACGCCGGCCATCACCACCGCCTCGCCCGCGCTCTGGCCGCGCGAAGTCAGCGTGATGTCGAGCAGGCGATTGGCCTTGCGCGCGTCGTCGTAGAAGACTTCGTAGAAGTCGCCCATGCGAAAGAACACCAGCGACTCCGGGTGCTCGGCCTTGATGCGCAGGTACTGCGCCATCACGGGGGTGTGGGCGGCGAAGTCCACGGTCTTGTCGGCCTGTCGATCAGCGCGGGTCGGTGTCGCTTTTCTTGATCCGCACGGCGGCGCGCTTGGGTGCTTCGGGCTGCGTGGCGCTGTCGACCAGGGCCGCGGCGAGCACGGTCTCAGGGGTCACTGCCGCCACTTCGGGCACGGCATCGGCGCCGTCCTTGCCTTCCTTGATGACCCGCGTATAGGGCGCCAGGATCTGCACCAACTGGCCGTAGATCTTCGGGCAGCCGGCCACCACCTCGCGCTGGTACAGGTAGTCGGACTCGCCGGTGAAGTTGCCGATCAGGCCACCGGCTTCGGTGATCATCAGCGAGCCCGCCGCCACGTCCCAGGGCGACAGGCCAGTTTCGAAGAAGCCGTCGTACCAGCCGGCGGCCACGTAGCACAGGTCGAGCGCGGCAGCACCCGGGCGGCGCAGGCCGGCGCACTGCGACATCACCGTTTCCATCATCTTCAGGTAGCGCGCCAGGTTGTCGCCCTTGCGAAACGGGAAGCCGGTGCCGATCAGCGCGTCGGCCATGCGGATGCGCTTGGACACGCGCAGCC
>JANOKY010000439.1:0-4417 GCA_031419635.1 Burkholderiales bacterium
CGCTGCCTTCGGGCATCGGCTCGCCGGTTTCGGGGTCGATGATCTCGGGATAGAAATGGTCTTCCCAGATCACCGGGCCGTCCTTGGTCTCGATGCATTCGCTGGCCACGCCCGGGCCCATCACTTCCGACAGGCCGTAGATATCGACCGCGTCGATGCCGGCGCGCACCTCGATGTCGTGGCGCATCGCCTCGGTCCAGGGCTCGGCGCCGAAAATGCCGACCTTGAGCGAACTCGCGCGCGGGTCCAGCCCCTGGCGCAGCATTTCTTCGATGATCACCTGCATGTAGCTCGGCGTGACCATGATGATGTCGGGCTGGAAATCGCAGATCAGTTGCACCTGCTTCTCGGTCTGCCCGCCCGAGATCGGGATCACCGTGCAACCCAGCCGCTCGGCGCCGTAATGCGCGCCCAGGCCGCCGGTGAACAAACCGTAGCCGTAGGCCACCTGCACGATGTCACCGGCGCGCCCGCCCGAAGCGCGGATCGAGCGCGCCACCAGGTCGGCCCAGGTGTCGATGTCTTTTTGCGTGTACCCGACCACGGTGGGCTTGCCGGTCGTGCCCGAACTCGCATGCACACGCACGACCTGCTCGCGCGGCACTGCGAACATGCCGAAGGGGTAGTGGTCGCGAAGTTCCTTCTTGTTGGTGAAAGGGACCTTGGCCAGGTCGGCCAGCGATTTGCAATCGCTCGGGTGCACACCGCGGGCGTCGAAGGCCGCGCGGTAATGCGGCACATGCGCGTAGGCGAGCTCGAGTGTCTTGCGCAGCCGCTGCAGTTGCAGCGATTGCAACTCGTCCAGGCTCGCACGCTCGATCGCTTCAAGATCGCCAGGCTCGGGAAACTTGACCGGCATCTCTTACCCCCTCTCCCCCTGGGAGAGGGCCGGGGTGAGGGCCGGCGTGAGGGCCAGCCCCTCCACCAGCGCCTTGCCCTTGAAGGCATAAGACCGCCCGCGAAACACCGCCACCGCCTCGCCGCGCTGGTTGCTCACTGCTATGTCATACACCCCCGTGCGACCCGCCCTGCTGACTTCCGAAGCACGCGCAGTCAACACATCGCCCAGCCGCGCCGCGGTCAGCAAGTTGATGTCGAAGCCCGACGCCACCGTGACCTCATTGCCGGCATTGCAGGCAAACGCAAAGGCACTGTCGGCCAGCGTGGCCACCAGCCCACCGTGGCACAGGTCGTGGCCGTTGAGCATGTCGTCGCGCACCGCCATCGCCAGCGTCGCGTTACCGGGGCCGATGGCCAGCACTTGCATGCCCAGCGCCTTGGATGCCCGGTCATTGGCCCACATCGCATCTCGGGTGGCTTCGGCAATGTCTTGCGCGTTCATCATCAGCGGTCCTTGAACACGGGCGCCCGCTTGGCGAGGAAGGCCGCCACCCCTTCGGCGCTGTCGGGGGCACGGGCCAGTTCGCGCTGCACATTCGCCTCTTGCGTGATGGCGTCGGCAAAGTCCAGCGCCAGCGCGCTGTCGAGCGCGCGCCGCGTCTCGGCGATGGCCCGGGACGGCAGCGCGGCGAGCCGCTCGGCCAACGCCAGCGCGCTGTCCATCAGCGCCGCGTCGTCGACGCAGCGCCAGATCAGGCCGACGCGCTCGGCCTCCTCGGCCGGCAACTTGTCGCCCGTCATCGCCAGCCCGAGCGCGCGGGCGCGACCGACCAGGCGCGGCAGCAGCCAGGAGCCGCCGCAATCGGGGATCAGGCCGATCTTGACGAAGGCCTGGACGAAGCTGGCGCTGCGCGCCGCGAGCACGAAATCGCAGCCCAGCGCAAAGTTCGCGCCCGCCCCCGCGGCCACGCCATTGACCGCTGCGATCACCGGCACCGGCATCGTGCGCACGCGCATCGCCAGCGGCCGGATGAAGCGCTCGATGCCGGCCCCGACGTCACCGGTGCCGAGCATCGACGGGTCGTTCAAGTCCTGCCCGGCGCAGAAACCGCGGCCCGCACCGGTGACCACCACGGCACGCACGGCAGGGTCGTCGGCGGCAGCGCCCAGCACCTGCGTCAACTGGTCATACAACGCGGCGGTGAAGCTGTTCAACGCCGCCGGGCGGTTCAGCGTGAGCACACGCACGGCGCCTTGCGTGGAAACCAGCAGCACAGGCTCGGCAGCGGTGGACATCTTCGGGGGCCTTTCCAGGGCGGGCGATCATTCATTGACCGACCGGTCGGTCGATCTTATGCTGCGCACCGGCCTTGATGCAAGACAAACACCCTCCGGAGCAACCCCAATGCCCAGCTACCAGATCGACGGCCTCGTGCCCGTGGTGGACCCGAGCGCCCATGTGCACCCGACGGCCGTGCTGATCGGCGACGTCTGGATCGGCCCCGGCGTGTACGTCGGCCCCTGTGCCAGCCTGCGCGGCGACTTCGGCCGCATCGTGATCGAGGCCGGGGCCAACGTGCAGGACAACTGCACCCTGCACGGCTTCCCCGGCGCCGACACCTTGGTCGAGCCCGACGGCCACATCGGCCATGGCGCGGTGCTGCACGGCTGCGTCATCCGCCGCGGTGCGCTGGTGGGCATGAACGCCGTGGTGATGGACGAGGCCGAGATCGGCGAGCACGCCATCGTGGCCGCCAGCGCTTTCGTGCGCGCCGGCATGAAGGTGCCGCCGCGGATGCTGGTGGCGGGCGTGCCGTGCAAGGTGATCCGTGAACTCAGCGCGCAGGAGATCACTTGGAAGCACGACGGCACGCTCGTCTACCAGGCGCTGGTGGGGCGCTGCCATGAATCGCTGCGCGAGGTGGCGCCGCTGGCGGCGGACGACCGCGCGCGGCGGCGATTGACGGAGGCTGATTTCGGCGCGGGGGTCAGGCCCTTGGTGGCGGTGAAGCGCTGACCGTGCCAGGCCTTAGCGCGCGCCGCCTGGCGCGGCGAAGTCGACCGCCTCGGCATTGGCGGTGCCGTTCCGGCGGCCGGGGTAGCTCAGCCAGGTCATCGCGACGTTGAGTTCGTCGATGACCTTGGCGGCCTCGATCTTCGTGCCGTTGTCGAGTTCCATGTCGCCGGTGGTGTGCGCGTCCTTCACCAAGGTCAGGTCGTAGCCGCGCTCCAATGCGCCATAGGCCGTCGCGCGAATGCACCAGTTGCTGGCAGCGCCCGCCAGCGCGATATGCGTCGCACCACGCTGGGCCAGTTCGTCCTCGAGCGCCGTTGCCTCGAATGAAGAGTTGTAGCCCTTGTGGAGCAGCGGCTCACCCGCCGCTGGCACCAGTTCGGGTACCCACTGCCAGGCCGCACTTCCGTGCACCAGATCCTGGTCTGCGTGCTGCACCCACAACACCGGCACGCCCTGGGCGCGAGCCCGCTCGACCGCGCGCGATACGTTCTTGATGACCCGCGGGGCCTCCCACGCGTCGCGCATCACGCCGACTTGCACATCGACGACCAGCAGGACGCCCTTGTTGCCTTCGCGAACCGTTGCCACGGCGATTGCCTGCGGATGAATGACGGGTGCGCTGCCATCGTAGAGCATGAAGCGCCCGAGAGTGACGCAACTTCACCCTGTTGAAGGGGCACATGTCGGGGGCAGCCGAGTGGCGCTGCAAATCTGCGCGCAAATGGCCTTCAGAGCGTCGAGCCAAGCCTGAAACTCCAGCGCCTGGCGGACACTGCGACGCAAGCGATGGCCGCTTTGTTGACACGGCTGTCGATGCAGTGAGGGGCCAGAGATGACCAAGCGTACGCTGATGATCACGATGAAGGCCGATTGGCGGGGTGCTGAATTTCGAGACTGCCGCAAGCTTCTTCGCCGAGCTCACCGAGCGTCGCTGGGCGCTGGCGCATGCGCTGCAGGGACAAGGACCGATGTCGGTGCGGGAGCTGGCACGCCGTGTCGCCCGAGATGTGCGGCGCGTCCATGACGATGTTGAAGTGCTGGCCGAGTTGGGCCTCTTCGAGCGCACGGACAGTGGCGGCGTGGTGTGCCCTTTCGAGTCAGTGCATATCGACATGCGGCTGACGGCCCCCCAGCCATTGGCGGCGTAACCCGAACCCGTGTCGGGGTCGGGCCGCTGACCCGAAACGCAAGCGACTCACCGCCGAGCTTCGCAGCGGCCTCAACGGCCGCCTGAAATCGCATGCCTGAAGCCGTTGGCGGCGGCTCGCACGGACGCGGATGGCGAGCGGCGGGCGCGGTTCGAGAAAATCGGCTGCGCGGGTCTCGGCGCCATCCACGGCAACCCTGATCAACCGGGGACCAACCGAACCCCGTCCAACAGCGCGGCCTTGGCATCGAATGTCAGCAAAGGCGGGCACCCCGCCGCGTCGCTGAGGCCCGCATGCAGGCAGTCGGCGAAGTCTGCCGTGCCGGATCGGTAGCGATGCAAGGCCTGCTCCAAAGCCAACTCGAACTGCAGTTGAAGCTCCCGCGTTTCGAGCAGCGCGACGAAGGTCGCCA
>JANOKY010000440.1:0-1974 GCA_031419635.1 Burkholderiales bacterium
GACCATCACCTTGGCGCGGCTCGATTCGTGCAACCCGAGCTCGCCCTGGTCCAGCACCCAGGCGCAGTGCCAGACCGCGAGCCGCGCCATGTGCAGGTCCATCTCGTTGTCGGCGATCATGAAGCCGATGCCTTCGTGCTCACCGATCGCGCGCCCGAAAGCCTGGCGGTGGCGTGCGTAGTCGACTGCGATGTCGTGCGCCCGGCGCGCTGCGCCGAGCCAGCGCATGCAATGCGTCAGGCGCGCAGGCGACAGCCGAATCTGGGCATAGCGGAAGCCCTGACCCAGCTCGCCGAGGATCGCGCTCGCCGGCACGCGCAGGCCGTCGAAGCGCACGACGCCGTGGCCGCCGGGAAAGCAGGTGTCCAGCGTGTCCAGGTTGCGCTCGATCGTGATGCCGGGCGATGTCATCTCGGCCAGGAACATCGTTGTCCCGGCACCCGGCACCATCGCCATCACGATGGCGAGCTTCGCGCCTTCCGCGCCGGTGGTGAACCACTTGAGCCCGCTGATGACATAGTCGTCGCCGTCGCCATCTTTGTCGGGGAGGGCCTGCGTCTGCAGCATCGACGGGTCAGAGCCGGCACCCGGCGGCGGCTCGGTCATGCAGAAGCAAGAGCGGATCTCGCCGGCGGCGAGCGGGCGCAGCCAGCGCTCTTTCTGCGGCGGCGTCGCAACCGCTTCGAGCAGGTGCATGTTGCCTTCGTCGGGCGCGAAGACGTTGAGCGCGACCGGACCCAGCATCGAGTAGCCGGCCTCCTCGAAGGCAATGGCACGCCCGCGATGCGACAGCGCGAGCCCGCCGTACTCGTGGCCGACGTGCGGCGACAGCAGCCCGGCGCTGCGCGCGCGGCCGATCAGCTCGGTGCGCAGCGATTCGTCGGGGCCGTGTGGGCCCTGTCGCGGGTCGCGTTCGAGCGGAATCACCTGCTCGGCGACGAAAGTGCGGATCTGCGACTGCAGCGCGAGCAGCGGCTGGGGAATTGTGAAGTCCATCTCAGTGCTCCATGGCATCGAAGCGACATACGCGATGATCGAAACGGGACCCTCCAAGCGAACGCCGCGGAACCGGCTCCGCCGGGCCGCTGGCGTGCCTTGCAGGCCGCGCCGGGCCTTGCGGCCCGGCTCCTCGCCAGGCACGAAAGGTCCACTGGACCTTTCGTGTCCGGGCTCGGCCCCCTGGTGGGAGGCGCCGAAGGCGCTTCGGGGGGGTCACTGTCCCCGCCACTTGCGCTCGGCGTCGTCCCAGGCGGCCAGCGGTTGCAGGTCGGGCACCCACGCCAGGCCCGACTTCGCGTCCGACGACACCGCTTCGGGCGTGACCAGCACGTCCAGCAGCGCTGGCCGCTGCTGCGCCAGCGCCGCGAGCGCGCGGTCGATGGCCGCCGGCAGATCCTCGGCGCGTTCGACGCGTTCGGCATGCAGGCCGAAGGCGCGCGCCATCGCGGCGTGGTCGGCGAACTGCAGACGGGTGCCGACAACCTTGCCATGCGTCTCCAGCTGATCGCGCACCTCGATCGCCCAGCTGCCGTTGTTGGCGACGACGATCAGCACCGGCGCCTTGTGGCGCGCCGCGGTGTCGATCTCCATCGCGTTGAAGCCGAACGAGCCGTCGCCGGTGACGACGGCGACGGTGCGGCCGGGCAGCGCCAGGCTGGCCGCGATGCCGAACGGCGTGCCGACGCCGATGCAGCCCAGCGAGCCCGGGTCGAGGTAGGTTGTGGCGGGCAGGCCGACACGCGCGAAGCTGAGAAAGTCGCCACCGTCGGCGACGATGACGGCGTCGCGCGGCAGCTTTTCGCGCAGCGCCGCGAGCAGCTTGTTCGGGTGCATCAGGCCGTCGCTGCCGGGTTTCGCCGCGTTCATGGACGCCAGCAGCTTGCCGGCGCGCTCGAGGTGCTTGGCGCGCACGTCGCGCGCCCATTCGGTGTCGGTTGCCGGCACGCGGTTGGCGGCGGCCTGAAGAATGGCCTC
>JANOKY010000441.1:0-2362 GCA_031419635.1 Burkholderiales bacterium
GACTACCTGGCCTACACCTACAACCGCTTCCAGGCCTGCCGCTTCGGCCTGGCCGGCGAGGTGGTCGATCCGCGCACCACGGAGCACCGGCCGCTGCGCGAAGTGATCGCGCAAACGCTTGACGACATCGAACTGCACGCGATCGAGCTGCGCGCCGAACGCGGCCTGGCGTTGTTGCGCGAAGCGATCACCGCCGATATCGGCAGCGACGCGTCCTGGCTGCGCGCAGCCCAGGCACGAGAGCAGTATTTGCCCGAGGTGGTGCGGCAGCAGTGCTTGCGCTTCGAAGGCGGCTAGCTCTCAGCGATCTGGCAGGATCAATGGCAAGGTTTCTGCCATACTTCATGCCATGAAAACCGCCATCACCATGGACAGCGCCGGGCGCGTGGTGCTGCCCAGCGAGATCAGACGCCGGCTCAACCTGCGGCCGGGTTCGCGCCTGCTGCTGTCGGTGGTGGCCGAGCGCATCGAGCTCACGCCCGAGCCGCAGGCCGATGCCGAGCTCCACGTCGCGCCCAGCCGCCGCAGCGTGCTGCCCGCCACCGGGCAGGCCTTCGACGCGGCTGCCGTGACGCGCCAGGAGCGCGAGGCCCAGGCGCGTCGCCGCAAGGCGCGATGAGCCTGCTGCTCGACACCTCGGTGATCATCGCGTCGCTCGACGGCGACGAGCCTCGTCACGCGGCCTGTGACCGGCTGGTGGCCACTGGCGGCCACATGCTGTATGCGCATGGCCTGGCAGAAACCTTCTCCATCTTGAGTGGAGGCCGCCACGGGCGACGACTGCGGCCCGCGCTGGTGGCGCGCTTGATCGAAGACAGCGTGCTGCCCTACGTGCAACTCGTGCACCTGACCGGCAAGGAAACCATGGCCGCCATCGCCGACAGCGAGCGCCGTGGCGCGCGCGGCGGCGCCATCTATGACCTGCTGCATCTGATGGCCGCGCGAAAGGCCCAGGTGCAGGCGATTGTGACCCTGGACATGCAGGATTTCCACGCCATCGCGAAGCCCGGCGACCCGGTGATCCGGTCGGTGTGAAGGCAGGCGCGCCACGCCTTCCCGTCAAGGACAGGAGCGGTGCGGCTTGGTTGCGTGATGCGCAGGCGAGCCAGCAGTACGTGCCGGACGTAGTGCAGTTTTTGTCCTTGCGGTTTGAGGGCGCTAGACCTCGAGAGATAGCATGAGAAACGCTGCCGCGCGCCACACGGCTGAGACCGGATTTCGAAGTGGCGGAGTCGTGACCCCGCGCTCGGTTGCCGCGCAAGTTGCGATCCGCAGCGAATCGTTATCCGCTAAAGTGAAAACGTCGGGTCTGGGGTGGAATCCAGATCTTTTCAAGGCCGCTTGATCCTCACCAGAGGTTTTGGACGCCTCTGGTGTCTCACAGGTCTTGCAGACCCCGCCCGACGCCTTCTCAACTAACTCGGCTCGTAGTCAATCGCCACCGTTGCAAAGTAGGCGCCAAGGCGTTTTGCCTCTTTCGTCGTGAGATCTCTGGGCACGATGAACTGCGCAACAAAGTCGGCACGTAGCGGCAGCGCGAGCGTTACCGACCCTGTAACCGGCGTGCCACTAGACCGTCGTTCCGGCGATTCCACACCTTGCAACGGGATCGCAGCTACTGTCGGCGCCTCTGGCTGCGCCCGAGCTCGCGCATGCGATTTCGCTTTTGCGGCAGAGCCGGGTTGAGATTGGCCGTTCTTCCTCGGCTCAACCAACTTGAATCCAACAGGATCGGCGTTATAGCGCGTCAACAAGTTAAGCGCGCGGTGAATTCGACTTCGATAAACCGCTGCAGAAGCAGGCGAAAGAACACCTGGGTTCTTGTTCATGAATCGCCGCACCGCGGCATCCACATCAAGGCCGACGAGGTTATGCAGCTCGTCAGGACTCAATGCAGAAAAAATTCGCTCGCATCCTGTGCGTAGGCCCACTGCCGCGTTCTGACTTACCGACCCCTTCTTCTCCAAGAACGAAATGAAGTCGCTGACGCCGGTTGCGGTGACTGGATAAGACATGCTCGCCCTCCTGAATCGAGCGAATCGTAACTGCCAATCAGGTTAGCGTCAATACTTTTTGATGTGTTTTTGTTTTTTCACAAAACACCGTTCCAAGAAACCTCCATTCGATGCTGTGCAAGTATGGCCTGACGTCAAGCATCGCGCGCATCCGCCACCGGCTGCTCGCCAAAGTCCGGCCTGCGCAGGTAGGCTACAACCTTCGCCGCCGCCACGGCCGGGCTGTCCAGCCGCCCACCGCTCTTCATCTGCATGAAGGCATCGTGGTCGGGGAAGCCCGACGGGTCGGCACCGCGCAGTTGCACCTGCATGTCGGTATCGATGATGCCGGGCGCGAGCGACGCGAC
>JANOKY010000442.1:0-2122 GCA_031419635.1 Burkholderiales bacterium
TGCTGGCCGGCATCGCCTTCATGCTGATCCTGCGCTGGAAAAACCAGCCCAAGGCCAGCGCGCTGCCGGGCGAGCGCTTTGTCGGCGCGATGCGCGCGGGCCTGAATTACGCGCTGCAATCGCCGCGGCTCAAGGTGATCCTGCTGCGCGTGTTCCTGTTCTTCCTGCAATCGACCGCGCTGCTGGCGCTGCTGCCGCTGGTGGCCCGGCGCCTGCACGGCGGCGGGCCGGCCACCTTCACCGTGATGCTGGCCTGCCTGGGTGCCGGCGCCATCTTCGCGGCGATGCGCTTCCCGCGCTGGCGCGAGCGCTACTCGCGTGACCAGTTCGTGCGCATCGGCACCTTGGTGCAGGCCGCGCTGGCGGTGCTGATCGTCTATGTGCCCGAGCTGTGGGTCGCGTTGCCGGCGATGGTGCTGGTGGGCATGGCCTGGATCTCGGTGGCCAACTCGATGACCATCGCCGCGCAGACCGCGCTGCCCGACTGGGTGCGCGCACGCGGCATGTCGATCTACCAGATGGCGCTGATGGGCGGCTCGGCCGCCGGCTCGCTGCTCTGGGGCCAGGTGGCGAGCTGGACGAATGTGGCCGATGCCGTGGCCGCGGCGTCGGTCTTCGGCGTGCTGATGCTGGTGGCGCTGCGGCGCCTGTCGATCGAAGGCGGCGCCGACCTCGACTTCAGCCCGGTCGACGTGACCAGCACGGTCGAGCCCGCCGTCGGCGTGCAGGCCGAGGATGGCCCGGTGATGGTGACGGTGGAGTACCTGATCGACCCGGCCCGCGCCGGTGCCTTCGCCGAAGTCATGCAGCGCACCCGCCGTGCCCGCCTGCGCCAGGGTGCGCTGTCGTGGGGCCTGTTCCGCGACGCCGCGCAGCCCGGCCGCATGCTCGAATACTTTGTCGATGAAAACTGGGTCGAGCACCAGCGCCGGCTCGAGCGCTTCTCGGTCTTCGACGCAGGTTTGCGCGAGCAACGGCTGGCCTTTCACCTCGGCGGCGAGGCGCCGCTCGTGAAGCGCTACATCGCGCAGTCGCTGGACCTGCCGCCCGACCTGCCGACGCAGCAGGCAATGCGATGATCTCGACCCCGTGCGATGCCCAGGGCGACCGATGACCGATTTCAACTACAGCCAACCCTATGCCAGCGCGCGCCTGCCGGTGTTTGCGCGCAACATCGTCGCCACCTCGCACCCGCTGGCCGCGCAGGCCGGGCTGCGCATGCTCGTGGCGGGCGGCAATGCCGTCGATGCGGCCATCGCCACCGCGGCCTGCATGACCATCGTCGAGCCGTGCAGCAATGGCCTGGGGTCGGACGCGTACTGCATCCTCTGGGACGGCCAGCGGCTGCATGGTTTGAATGCCAGCGGCCCGGCACCGGCGGCGTGGACGCGCGAGTTCTTCGTCGGCAAGTACGGCGAGGGCGCCACCGCACCACCGCCGCGAGGCTGGGACTCGGTGAGCGTGCCGGGGGCCGTTGCTGCGTGGGCGGCACTGTCCAAGCGCTTCGGCAAGCTGCCCTTCGCCGACTTGATGGCGCCGGCCGCCGAGATCGCCGAGCGCGGCTACGCGGTGCCGGTGGTGGTGCAGCAAAAATGGACGCTGGCCTCGAAGGTGGCCGAGCTCGTCAGCGGGCCGGGCTATGCCCAGACCTTCCTGCCCAAAGGCCGCCCGCCCGAAGTCGGCGAGCGCTTCACGATGCCGCATGCCGCGCGCGCCTTGAAGCTGATCGGGGCGACGAAGGGTGAAGCCTTCTACCGCGGCGAAATCGCTCAGGCTATCGCGGCCTGGTCGAAGCAACACGGCGGCGCGATGACCGCCGCCGACCTCGCCGCCTACCAGCCCGAATGGGTCACGCCGTTGGCGCAGGACTACCGCGGCCACACCCTGCACGAGATCCCGCCCAACGGCCAGGGCATCGCGGCGCAGATGGCACTGGGCATGCTGCAGCACTTCGACCTGGCCTCGCTGCCGATCGACGGCCCGGCCTGCCAGCATTTGCAGATCGAAGCCATGAAGCTGGCCTTCGCTGATGTCTACCGTTTCGTCGCCGACGAGCGCTTCATGGAAGGCCCGCCGACGATGCTGCTCGATGCGCAGTACCTGGCCACACGCGCCAAGCTGA
>JANOKY010000443.1:0-22252 GCA_031419635.1 Burkholderiales bacterium
AGGCGGATCATCTGTCGCTTGGCGTTGGGCAGCTCCAGCGCCATCGTCGTCTTGCCGGGGATGGTTTCGACGACGCGGATGCTGACAAGGCCGAGTGATCGCGCCAGGTCTTTGGCCAGGCCCACCACCTGCGCGCCTTTCACGCCGGTGGCCGGCTCGATCTCGTAGCGCGTGATCACCGGGCCCGGCGAGGCCGCGACCACGCGGACCTCGACGCCGAAGTCCTTCAACTTTTTCTCGATCAGCCGCGAAGTCATCTCGAGCGACTCGGGGTTGACGCTTTCGACGCGGCCGGGCGCGGCGTCGAGCAAGTCAACCTGCGGCAGCTTGGTGTCGGCCAGTTCGCTGAACAGGGGTTTTTGCCGTTCCTTGGCCACGCGTTCGGACTTCGGCAACTCGGGCAGCGGCTTGTCGATGACCGTCGGCACATGGTCCTCGACGGCCAGACGCTCGACTTCGACCGTGTGTTCGCGCTCGCGCTGCGCCGCCTGGCCCAGGCGCAGATCTTCGGCACGTTCGCGCCGCTCTTCGCGCCGCTCCTTGAAGGTGTCGATGCGCTCGCCAAGCGCCTCGGCCAGGCGCAGCCACGAGAATCGCAGCGCCACCGCCATGCCCGCCACCAGCGCGGCAATCCACAACACGCCGGAGCCGGCAAAGCCGAGCCACTTCGCCGACAGCGGCCCGAACGTATAGCCGAGCACGCCGCCGGCATGGCCGGGCAGCAGCGACTCGAAGCGGTACAGCCGCGTCGACTCGAGTGCCGTGCTGGCCGTCAGCAACAGCGCCAGCCCCAACCAGAACGCCGTGTTGCTGGCAGCGGGCGGCGCCTCACCGCGCAGGCTGCGCGCCAGTGCCGCCAGCCACGCGCGCGCGGCCACCAGCGGCAACCACCACACCGAGTGGCCGAACAGGAACATCGAAAAGTCCGAAGCCCAGGCGCCGAACTGGCCGGCCTTGTTGCGCAAGGCCTCGCCGCTGCCCGAGGTCGAGAAGGCCGCATCGCCGGCATGGTGCGTGAGCAGGGCCAACATCGCCAACAGCCACAGCACCGCACCGGCCAGCAGCCAGAGCTGGCGGCGCATCGGCATCGGGGTGGTGGCGGTGCCGCCAGCAGCGGTGGCGGCGGCAGCGCTGCCGTCGGCGCGCAGTGATCCCAGGGGAAAGGTCATGGCGGAATTGTCGCCCACCGGGGCGACCGCGCCGCGGCGGTGCTCAGTCGTTGTGCAGGCGCTGCTTGAGGATCACCGAGCCGTTTTCCTGGGTCTCGATCACGCCGCGCATTTCCAGGTCCTTCATGACGCGGCTGACCATTTCGCGCGACGCGCCGACGACCTTGGCCATGTCCTGGCGCGACACCTTGTTGCGAATCAGTTGCACGCCATCGACATCTTCGGCCATGTCGAGCAGGGTGCGCGCCACACGGCCGTAGACGTCGAGCAGGGCCAGCGATTCGATCTGCCGGTCGGCCGCGCGCAACCGCGACACCAGGCCGCGCAGGATGCCGTAGGCCAGCTCGGAGGTGTCGGGCAGGCACTTGGAAAACTCGATCCGGCCGAGCACCAGCATGTCGGTCTGGATCTCGGCGCGCACAGTGGCCGAGTGCGGCTCGTTGTCGATCAGGCTCATTTCACCGACATACGAGCCGGCTTCGAGTACCGCCAGGATCACCTCGCGGCCGCGCGCGTCGGCCGTGAGCACCCGGGCACGACCGTTGAGCAGGATGAACAGCGAGTTGCTCTTGCGCCCCTGCTCGACCACGATCTCGCCACGGCGAAAGCGCCGCTTGACCACGCTGTCGGCGACTTGCTGGGCCTGGTCGTTGGTCAGCATCGAGAACAGCGGCACACGGCGAATCAGATCGAGATTCGAGAGCATCGACATCGGCAGGTCTCCTTACGGCGCGTGGTAGGTTGGTGCGACGCAGTACCCGTGCAAGCTGGCGCGGACAACTGCCTACAATTTCACTATTGTGCCCATTGACGCGCTTGCCGCCACTGGGTCACAACCCCATGTAGTGTCGCCTGTTGGCGCACAACGACGCTTCCCACCCCAGAACACCATGACCTCCCCAACCCAACACGCCAAGGTTTTGATCCTCGGCTCCGGCCCTGCCGGCTACACCGCCGCGCTCTACGCCGCCCGCGCCAACTTGAAGCCGATGCTGATCACCGGCCTGGCCCAGGGCGGCCAGTTGATGACCACCACCGACGTCGACAACTGGCCTGCCGACGTGGCCGGCGTGCAAGGCCCCGAGCTGATGCAGCGCTTCTTGCAGCATGCCGAGCGCTTCAACACGCAGATCGTCTTCGACCACATCCAAACCGTCGATTTCGCCAAGCGCCCATTCACGCTCACCGGCGACTCGGGCACCTACACCTGCGACAGCCTGGTCATCGCCACCGGCGCCAGCGCCAAGTACCTCGGCCTGCCCAGCGAAGCCGCCTTCATGGGCCGCGGCGTCAGTGGCTGCGCCACCTGCGACGGCTTCTTCTACAAGGGCCAGGAGGTCTGCGTCGTCGGCGGCGGCAATACCGCGGTCGAAGAGGCGCTGTACCTGTCCAACATCGCGACCAAGGTGCACCTGATCCACCGCCGCGATAGGTTCCGCGCCGAGGCGATCCTGATCGACAAGCTGCACGCCAAGGTCGCCGAAGGCAAGATGCAACTGCACCTGTGGCACACCCTGGACGAGGTGCTGGGCGATGCCTCGGGCGTGACCGGGGTGCGCATCAAGAGCACCGAGGGCGGAGCGACCGCCGAGCTGAAATTGCAGGGCTGCTTCATCGCCATCGGCCACCAGCCCAACACCGACATCTTCAAGGGCCAGCTCGAGATGAAGGACGGCTACATCATCACCCGCACGGGCCTGAACGGGATGGCCACGATGACCAGCGTGCCCGGCGTGTTTGCGGCCGGTGACGTGCAGGACCATGTCTACCGCCAGGCCATCACCAGCGCGGGCACCGGCTGCATGGCCGCGCTCGACGCGCAGCGTTTCCTCGAGCAGCAGGACTAGCACGCGCTGGCCTCTGGCACGAGTTTGCCGCTATACTCGCGCTCTTTGCCGGAATCGGCAGAACCTGATTTTTCTAGAGATTTTGGAGGTGCCTCATGGCACGCGTCTGTCAAGTCACGGGCAAGGGCCCGATGGTGGGGAACAACGTCTCCCACGCCAACAATAGAACCAAGCGCCGCTTTCTGCCGAACCTGCAGTACCGCCGCTTCTGGTTGGAAACTGAAAATCGCTGGGTTCGGCTGCGCATCACCAATGCCGCGCTGCGCCTGATCGACAAAGTGGGCATCGAACAGGTCGTTGCCGACCTTCGCGCCCGCGGCGCCCTCTGACACGCTGAGCTAGGAGCAGACCATGGCCACCAAAGGCGGACGCGAAAAGATCAAGCTGGAATCCTCGGCCGGCACCGGGCATTTCTACACCACGGCCAAGAACAAGAAGACGACGCCGGAGAAGCTCGAATTCATGAAGTTCGACCCGAAGGCACGCAAGCACGTTCTCTACAAAGAGACGAAGCTGAAATAAGAAGGAAAGCGGGAACAAGAAGAAAAGCGGGGTCGCATTGCGACCCTTTTTGTTTGGTGGGCCGCTGATGCGGCCCTATTTTTTCCCCCGCTATGCGTGCGCGGCGCGCAGCTTGAGCGAGAACTCCTGTAGCGCGGCCACACCGCTTTCCTCGGCGCGCTTGCACCAGGCCTGTAGCTCAGCCACCAACTGCTCGGCCGACACGTTGGTGCGGGTCCAGAGCTGACGCAACTCTTCGCGCATCGCCACCAGCTGGGCCAGCGCCGGGCTCTGCGCCAGGGCCTGGGCGATCTGCGGCTTCACGCGGTGCGGGATCTTGTCGTCGTCGCGGTGCAGCCAGCGCCGCGCCAGATGCATCTCGGCCCAGCGGGCACTGTTCTTCGCGCCCTGGGCCTTGAGCTTGTCGAGCTCGGCCGACACCGCGTGCTTGAGCGCTGCCGCGTATTGCGCCATCACCTCGTAGCGGTTGGCGATCAGCGCTTCCAGCGTCTGGCCATCGGCCGTGCGCACGGCACCCAGCGCGAGCTTGGGCGGCGTCTTGCGCACCTTGGCCAGACCCAGCATCTCCAGGCCGCGGATGTAGATCCAGCCGACGTCGAACTCGTACGGCTTGACCGAGAACTTCGCCGAGGTCGGGTAGGTGTGATGGTTGTTGTGCAATTCTTCGCCACCGATCACGATGCCCCACGGCAAGACGTTGCGCGACGCATCGGGCGACTCGAAATTGCGGTAACCCCACCAGTGGCCCAATCCGTTGATGATGCCCGTGGCCATGACCGGAATCCACAGCATCTGAACTGCCCAGACGGTGATGCCGATGGCACCGAACAGCAGCAGATCGATCACCAGCATGACCCCGACGCCCTGCCAGCTATAGCGTGTGTAGAGATGGCGCTCGATCCAGTCATCGGGCGTTCCGAGGCCGTACTTGGCCATCGTCTCCGGCACTTTCGACTCGGCGCGATACAGCTCCACGCCGGTCAGCAACAAGGCCTTGATGCCGCGCGTTTGCGGGCTGTGCGGGTCTTCTTCGGTTTCGCATTTGGCGTGGTGTTTGCGGTGGATGGCCACAAACTCCTTGGTCACCATGCCGGTGGTCAACCACAGCCAGAAGCGAAAAAAATGCGCCGGCAGCGCGTGCAGCTCGAGCGCCCGGTGGGCCTGGGCACGGTGCAGGAAAATCGTCACCGCCGAGATCGTGATGTGCGTCATCGCCAGCGTGGCCAGCAGCACTTGCCACCCACTCGCCGCCAACGCACCGTTGGCCAGCCAGTCGACCAGTGCGTCACGCACAAGGATCATCGTTTCCATTCGTCACCTTTCGCAGGGCCTGCCATTGTAGGTGGGCGACCCGTCGAGCACCCCGTATTAATGCGTAGACGGCGCCTGGTTTGCAGGCCTCGCGCAGGGATCAGGCCTTTTGCCAAACCGCGGCGAAAAAACCGTCTGTGGCGTGCAGATGGGGCCACAAGCGCAAGTTTCCAGCTTGAACGAGCTGCTGCGCGTCAACCACCTTGAGGTCGGTCAGGAGCCGATCGACCGCCTGCGGCTCAAAGCCCGGATGGGCTGCCGCAAAGGCCGCACACACGGCCTCGTTTTCGCTCGCCAGCAGGCTGCAGGTGGCGTAAACCAGCCGACCGCCGGGCTTGAGCAGACGCGCCGCGCCGGCCAGGATCGCCGTCTGCTTGAGGTTCAACTCCTGCACCGCCTTGGGCGATTGGCGCCATTTCAGGTCGGGGTTGCGGCGCAGCGTGCCCAGGCCCGAGCACGGCGCGTCGACCAGCACGCGATCGATCTTGCCAGCCAAGCGCTTGATGCGCTCGTCGCGCTCATGCGCAATCTGCACCGGGTAGACGTTGGACAGCCCGCTGCGCGCCAGCCGCGGCTTGAGCGCTTCGAGGCGGTGGCCCGCCACGTCGAAGGCATACAGCCGACCGGTGTTGCGCATCGCCGCGCCCAGCGCCAGCGTCTTGCCGCCGGCACCGGCGCAAAAGTCCACCACCATCTCGCCGCGCTTGGCGTCGGTGAGCAGCGCCAGCAACTGGCTGCCCTCGTCCTGCACCTCGACCTCGCCGCCGGTGAACAGCGGCAACTTCTGCAAGGCCGGCCGACCCTGGATGCGCAGGCCCCACGGCGAGTACGGCGTTAGCGCGGCCTCGATGCCGGCAGCGGCCAGGGCCGTCTGCGCCGCATCGCGCTTGGTCTTCAGGACGTTGACGCGCAAGTCCAGCGGTGCGGCCTCGTCCAGGCTCGCCACCAGGGCCCAGAAGCCCTCGTCGCCGAGCTGCGACTGCAAGGGTTGGGCGATCCAGTCCGGAAGGTTGTGGCGCAGCTTGGGCGCCAGCGTGCTGCGGTCGATGGCCTGCACCTGCGCCAACCACTTCTGCTCGTGCAGCTCGAGCGCGGCGCGCAGGAAGGCCGCGTCGCCGGCCCAACCGATGATCGCCAAGCGGCGCTCGCCCGGCCCGCTGCCGCTTTGCGCCAGGTGCTGGTAGAGCAGGCGCCGACGCAGCACCGAATACGCCGTTTCGGCCAGCGTGTGACGCTCGCGCGGGCCCAGCTCGCGGTGCTGACGCAGGAAGAAGGAGACGATGTTGTCGGCAGGCGCATCGAACTTCAGCACCGCGGTGATCAGTTCGGTGCAGGCTTCGAGCAGGGCTTTGGGGTGCATGACTACAGCAGTTGCGATTGGCCGCCAGTGTGCGCCACGATGCCGTTCTCCACGCGCAGCCGGCCTTCGACGAACCAGCGCACCGCCAGCGGGTAGATCAGATGCTCGCGCGCCAGCACGCGGGCGGCCAGCGTTTGTTCATCGTCACCGGGCAACACCGGCACCGCCGCCTGGGCCACGATCGGCCCGTGGTCGAGCGCGGCGGTCACGAAATGCACCGTCGCCCCCGCCAGCTTGCAGCCGGCCTCGATCGCGCGGCGATGCGTGAAGAGGCCGGGGAAGGCCGGCAACAGCGACGGATGGACGTTGAGCATGCGGCCCTCAAAGCGGCGAACCAGATCGGCGCCGAGGATGCGCATGAAGCCGGCGAGCACGAGCAGATCGGGCTGGTGCGCGTCGATCGCAGCGGCCAGCGCGGCGTCGAAGGCTTCCCGCGTGGCGAAGTGCCGGTGATCGACGACATCGGTGGTGATGCACTGCGCTGCTGCAAAGGCCAGCCCCGCCGCATCGGGCCGGTTGGCGATCACCGCCACCACCCGCGCCGGCCACCCCTCGGCGGCACAGCTCGACACGATCGCCTGCATGTTCGAGCCGCGATCGGAGATCAGGATGACGATGCGTTTCACAGGGCGGCGGGCCAGGCGGGCGCGCGAGTGTAGCCGCCTAGAATCGCGGCTCTCTCACCCCCAGCGACGCAATGAAGTCACGAGTCCTCTCCGGCATGCGCCCCACCGGCGCCATGCACCTCGGCCACTACCACGGTGCGCTGAAGAACTGGGTGCGCTTGCAGGAAGACTACGACAGCTTCTTCTTTGTCGCCGACTGGCACGCGCTGACCACGCATTACGAAGAGCGCGGTGTGATGGAGCGCTACGTCTACGACATGGTCACCGACTGGCTGGCCGCCGGGCTGGACCCCGACAAGTGCACGATCTTCGTGCAGAGCCGCCTGCCCGAGCACGCCGAGTTGTTCACGCTGCTGGCGATGGGCACGCCGCTGGGTTGGCTCGAGCGCGTGCCGACCTACAAGGACCAGATCGAAAAACTCAAGGACCGCGACCTCGCCACTTACGGTTTTCTCGGCTACCCGCTGCTGCAGGCCGCCGACATCCTGATCTACAAGGCGGCCTACGTGCCGGTCGGCGAAGACCAGAGCTCGCATGTCGAGCTGACGCGCGAAGTCGCACGCCGCTTCAATCACTTGTACGGCCGCCCCGGCGACTTCGAAGCCAAGGTCACTGCCGCCGTTGCCAAGCTGGCCAAGGACGACGCGCGCTATTTCGAGAAGCAGCGCAAGGCCTACGGCGAGAGCGGCAGCGCCGATGCCCTGGCCAAGGGCGAGGCGATGGTGGCCAAAGCCGCCGCCCTGGCCACCGGCTGGACCAGCGACGACGGCGAACTGTTGCTCGGCCACTTGAAGGGCAGCGGCAAGACCATCCTCACCGAACCGCAGGCGCTGCACACCGAAGTCAAGAAGCTGCCGGGCCTTGACGGCGAGAAGATGAGCAAGAGCTACGGCAACGCGATCGCGATGCGCGAAGAGCCCGCCGTGGTGAAGCAGAAGATCCAGACCATGCGCACCGACCCGGCGCGCGCCCGCCGCAGCGACCCGGGCAACCCGGAGAAGTGCCCCGTGTGGCAGTTCCACCAGGTCTATTCGAGCGCTGAGACGAAGGACTGGGTGGTCAAGGGCTGCACCACCGCCGGCATCGGTTGTTTGGAGTGCAAGCAGCCAGTAATCGACGCCATCCTGGCCGAACAACAACCCTGGCGCGAGCGCGCCGAGACCTACCTCGCCAACCCCAAGCAGGTGCACTGGATCGTCGAAATGGGCACCGAGCGCGCGCGCACGGTGGCCAAGCAGACCATGCGCGACGTGCGCAGCGCCATGGGGCTGACGTACTGATGACCATGAACCTGCAAACCATCGAAGTCCACCCCGTCGGCGAAGTCGTGGCCAGCGTCATCGTGCTGCATGGCCTGGGTGCCGACGGCACCGATTTCCTGCCCTTTGCCGACCAGATCGACCTCGCCGCCGTCGGCCCGGTGCGCTGGCTGCTGCCCCGCGCGCCAGTGCGCCCGGTCACCGTGAACAACGGCTACCGCATGCGCGCCTGGTACGACATCTTCCAGTTCGGCGCCGAAGCCAAGAGCCCGCGCGAAGACGAGGCCGGTCTGCGCGAGAGCTTCGCCGCGGTGCACGCGCTGATCGACCGCGAGGTCGCGCGCGGCGTGCCGGCGCACCGCATCGTGCTCGGCGGTTTCAGCCAGGGCTGTGCGGTCACGCTCGGCGCCGGCCTGCGCTACCGCGAACGGCTGGCGGGCCTGGCCGGCATGTCAGGCTACCTGCCGCTGGCCCCTACCACCGCCGCCGAGCGTCGCGATGCCAATGCCCTGACCCCCCTGTTCCTCGCCCACGGCCAACGCGACCCCGTCATCGGCCTGGACCGCGGCATCGCCACACGCGATGCGCTCGAGGCACTCGGCATGGCCGTGGAGTGGCACGACTACCCGATGGAGCACTCGGTCAGCGCCGAAGAAGTCGCCGATCTGCAGCGCTTCCTGCAGCGCGTTCTGGCAGCGTGAGCCGATGGCGGTGGACACAACCACCGCCCGCAGTCTGATCACCGGCCGCGCGCTGCGCGGTTTTGTCGACGGCTCGGTGGCCGTGCTGTTGCCGGCCTACCTGTTGGCGCTGGGCCTGGACGGTTTTGCAGTCGGCGTGCTCAGCACCGTCACCCTGCTCGGCTCGGCACTGGCCACGCTGGCGGTGGGTACCTGGGGCCACCGCTTTGCGCCGCGCACCCTGCTGCTCGGCGCAGCGCTGCTGATGGCCGCCACGGGTGCCGGCTTCGCCGGCTTGTCCAGCTTCGCGCCGCTGCTGGTCGTCGCCTTCCTCGGCACGCTCAACCCCGGCGCGGGCGACGTCAGCGTCTTCCTGCCGCTCGAGCACGCGCGCTTGGCCGGGCTGGCGCAGAGCAGCGCCGATCGCACCACGCTGTTCGCACGCTACAGCCTGGCCGGCTCGCTGAGTGCCGCATTCGGCGCGCTGGCCGTCGGTGTGCCGGCCTGGCTGGCCGCGCGCGCGGGCTGGGCGATGGTCGATGCGCTGCGCGCGATGTTCGTGCTCTTCGCCGCCATCGGCGGGGTGATCTGGGCGCTGTACCGCAGGCTGCCGTTACCGGTGGCGGGCACGGCACAAGGCGCCGCACCCGCACCGCTCGGCCCCTCGCGCGCGGTCGTGGTCAAGCTGGCAGCGCTGTTCTCGGTCGACTCCTTTGCCGGCGGCCTGGTGCTCAACAGCCTGGTGTCTCTGTGGCTGATGCAGCGCTTCGGCCTCACGCTGACCGCGGCCGGCGCGTTCTTCTTCTGGAGCGGCTTGGCCAGCGCCGCCTCGCAGTTGGCAGCGCCCTGGCTGGCCCGGCGCATCGGCCTGTTGAACACCATGGTCTTCACCCACATCCCCGCCAATCTCTGCCTCATCGGGGCCGCGCTGGCGCCCTCGCTGCCCGTCGCGCTGGCCCTGCTGTTGGTGCGCGCGCTGCTGTCGCAGATGGACGTGCCCACTCGCACGGCCTATGTCATGAGCGTGGTCACGCCGGCCGAACGTGCGGCCGCGGCCAGCTTCACGACGGTGCCGCGCAGCCTGGCCTCGGCCGCCAGCCCGGTGCTGGCCGGCGCCCTCTTCGCCAGCGGCTGGCTGGCCGCGCCGCTGCTGCTGTGCGGCGTGCTCAAGATCGGCTACGACCTGACGCTGTGGCGGGCCTGCCGCGGCCATCCCTTGCAGGGTGAGTGAAGCCCGCTGGCGCGGCGATCGGCCCGCGCGCGCGACCCCGCACCTGATCTGGATCAAGCCAGCACCGCCCCGATCGCACACAAGGCCGGGCCGATCGCGTAGCGTGCGTCGCATCCCTCCACACACCGCGACCGCGTGCCCATGAACACAAAATTCACCCTTCTGTTCATTCTGCTGTCCGGCGTTGCCGCCTTGCTGCTGAGCGCTGCGGCGCCGAGCTGGGCCGTCGACGATGACGCCGCCCAGGCTCTGGCGAAAAAGAACAACTGCACCAAGTGCCACGCGGTCGACAAGAAGAAGGAAGGCCCCTCGTACAAGGAGACGGCGGCGAAATACAAGGGCAAGGCCGATGCCGAGCAGAAGCTCTACACCCACCTGACCACCAGCCCGAAGGTCAAGGTCGATGGCAAGGAAGAAGAACACACCGCCATGAAATCCAAGGACGAGGCCGAGATCAAGAACCTGATCGCCTACATCCTGTCGCGCTGAACCCGGCGGCTCGTTCTCGCCAGCAACAACAATCCTGAACCGGGACTCGACCATGACCACCCTCCTGGCCACGCTGCGCCGCCGCTGGAAGCTCGCGCTCGGCCTGACCGTGATCGGCGGCTTCGCGGCGCTGTTCCTGGTGGTCGGCGGCGCCTACGGCCTGGCGGTCACCAGTACCGAGCCGTTCTGCATCGGTTGCCACGAAATGCGCGACAACCCGTATGCCGAGTACAAGGGCACGATCCACGACACCAACCGCAGCGGCGTGCGCGCCATTTGCACCAACTGCCATGTCCCGCACGAGCCGGTGCCGCTGATCCTGCGCAAGATGCGCGCGACCTTCGAGGTCATCGGCCATCTGCGCGGCACCATCGACACCAAGGAAAAGTTCGAGAGCCACCGCACCATGCTGGCCACGCGCGTCTGGACGCGCATGCTCGAAACCGATTCGCTCGAATGCCGCAACTGCCACATCGCCGAGAAGATGGACAAGTCCAAGCAGACCGAGAAGGCGCAGACGCGCCACGCCAAGGCCCAGGCCGAGGGCTGGACCTGCATCGAATGCCACTACGGCATCGCCCACACCGAGCCCAGCGGCGACGGCCCGCAGGAACTGCGCGAAAAACTCAAGATCGCGCGCGTGCCGGGCGCGGCATCGGCGCCGAAATAGCCGCCGCAATGGTCATCGCTGTCGGCGCCGCCACGGGCACGCCGACGGCACGCTGCGCGCCTGGCGCTAGAAGCGGTAGCGCAGCGCCACGCGCAACACGCTGAGGTGGTAGCGCGGCGGCTGCTCGCCCAGGGCCAGCAGGTTCGGGATCGTCGCCGGCAGCACGCCGTCCTGCCGCCAGTCATGCGCGTCGTAGCGCTCGTACCAGTAGCTGCCCATCAGCGACACCGCCTTGCTCAGGCTGTACGTGGCGCGCAGCTTCAGGCTGTCGAGCGCGGTCCTGGCAGACGGAAACGCTGGGCTCGAGACACCGGCATCGACCGCGACGTCGCTGCGCGAGCGCGCGAAGCTGAGGTCGGCGCCGAGTTCGAGCTTGCCCTTGAGCGCCACGTGCTTCAGGCCCAGGCCGATCACATTGAAGCTGTCCTTGGTTTGGCCCGACCAGTCGGGCTGCGCGAATAACTGGCTGCCGGCCTGGCGCGAGCGAATGCGCTGCCCCTGCGCAAACGCGTGCACCTGGGTCTGATCGGAAATCGCCACCGACACATCGGCACCGACATCGGCGCTGCGCGCTGAGCTCAGGCCGATCGCCGAGTGCGCATAGTCGTCCTGCGCCAGGTCCACGCTGATGCCGATGTTCACGCGCTCGCTGGCCGTGATGTCGGCACGCACACCGCCGGAGTCGCGCACCCGGTCGGCCAGGTAGAACTTGCGCAGCAGCGGATTTTCGGCCGGCTCGACCCAGGTCGCGACGCCATAGCTCGAGTGGCTGCGGTCGGCATGCGCGAGCTTGAACGCCAACGACAGCTTGTCCTGCGGCTGCACGTTGATCCGCGCCCACAGCGTGGATTCGCGGGTGTCCACGACTTCCTGCAGGGTGCGCTGGATGTTGTTTTGCTCGATGCCGATGCTGGTCTTCAGGCTGCCGGGCCCGTGGTAATCGGCGTTGAGCTTAAAGCGGTCCTGGCTGAAGCTGAACGGCTGGTTGCTGCGCGGCAGCGAGCCCAGGAAGGTGTCGGCCGAGACGGCAGGGTAGCTCTGGCTCGCCGTGCGGTTGTCGCGCACGTCGCGGGCGTAGCTCGCGTTGACGCGCAGCCTGTCGATCGGCGTGGCAGTGAGCCTGACGCTGGAATTGAAGGTGTCGACGCGGCCGTGCAGCGACGACGCCGGCAGGGCCGGCAACGTGGCGGCCAGCAGCGGGTTGAGGGTCGGCGCCAAGTACGCCGCGTCCTGTGTCATGCGGCCGACGGCGACGTCGCCGCTGGCACGCAGCCACGAATTGATCTCGTAGCCGGCGCTGGCCATGAGCTGGTGGAACTGGTTGTCGGGTGCCAAGGCAAGCTGGCCGCTGCTGCCGCCGGCCACCACCGGCGTGAACGGGTTGGCCCAGGTCAGCGCGTCCGGACCATTGCGGAACAGCGAGGCGTGGTAGCCCAGTGTGGCCTGCAGTCGGGGGCTGAAGTACGAGGTCGAGACCTCGAGCTGGTCGGTCACCTGATCCACCGGTGCCACGAGCTGAGAGGCGCTGGAGAAAAACGAACCGGCAATGCGCTGGGTGCCGTCGCGCGCATCGTGGCGCAGGCTCAGGCGCGTGCTCCAGCCTTGGCCGATGATCCACGACAGGCCGGCGTCCAGGCGCGAGCGCTTGTAGCCCAGGCTGACCGGCTGCAGCGTGCCGGCCAAGGGCATTGAAGCGGTATCGACCGCCGGAAATCCCGCTGGCAGCGACAAGGCTGCACCACCGACGCCGAGGAACGGTGTGGCCGAACTGTCGGACAGGTAGCGCGGGGTTTGGTCGTAGCCCAGGCGCAGCGTGTATAGGCCCTGCTGGCCGAGGTCGGCGGCGAGCGAGCGCGAGTCCAGGCCGAGATCGGCCGCCGTGACGTTGCCGACCCAGCCGGCCTCGCCACGGTAGCGGGCCGTGCCGCCGGCAATCGCGAAGGCGCCTTTCTTGTTCAGCCCGGTGGTGTCGCCGAACTTGGCCGAGTCGTCCGAGACCGCACCGATGCCCAGGTCCAGGCTGCCGCTGACACCGGCCTTCTCGAACGGGCAGGTCTCGCATTTCCACTGCGAGGTGTCCACGGCAGCCACCGTGGCGACCGCGCTACAGGCCGCGGCCGACAAGGCGCCGAGGCCGCCGAGCAGGAACAGGGAGCTGAAGGTTCTCATGGGGGTGTCCGTTCTCGGTGTGTCTCCGCGCAGGCATGTCGGGCAGCGCTAACGCATCAGCTTGGCGCCCGCCGGATGGTTCGAGCCGTGCACCTGCGAATGGCAGTTGGTGCAACTGCCGGCGATCACGAAGATCGCGCCGCCGCCCGTGCCGCCAGGCAGGGCCGCGCCGGTGCGCGCCACCGCCGGGTGGCCGGCCACGCTGTGGCATTGCTGGCACAGCAAGGGCGGGCTCTTGTTGAGCAGGGCCGCGCGCACCGAGCCATGGCTCGAGTGGCAGAGCGAGCAATCCTCGGCCACCGGGGCGTGCTCCCAGAGCAGCGGCCCGCGCTTGTCGGCGTGGCAGGTGAAGCAGGTTTGGTTCAGCGTTGGCTTGACCAGCATCGCCACATTCGTGGAGCCGTGCGGGTTGTGGCAATCGCTGCACGCCATGGCGCCCGAACGCACTGGGTGCGACGATGCCTTTTGGAAATCTACGCGCTGCTGCTTGTGGCAGGCCAGGCAAACCTCGGGCTGGGTGGCCTTGACCAGCACCGCGTCTTTTTCCGCGTGCAGCTTGTGGCAATCGGTGCAGGCCACGTTGCTGCGCTCGTGCGCACCGGCATGCCAGGCATTGCGCAGGCCGCCTTGGTGGCACGCCAGGCAGGGTTGGTTGCGCTGCTCGGCGGGCATGAAGGAGTTGGACTTCAGGCTGTTGATCGTCGCCGTCTTCTTGCTGCCCTTGGCCGAGTGCCGCGCACCGGGGCCGTGGCACGATTCGCATTGCAGGCCGCCCACGCCGAAAGGCGCACGCTTGTCGCCGCGGTGGGCGTGCCGGGTCTTGAAGATCGATGCCGTCGTGAAGCTGGCGGTGTCGGCCTCCTCGTCGTGGCAGTTCAGGCAGGTGTCGGCCCCTTTCTCGCTGTACTGGGTGCCCGGCCCGACGGGCTCCGGCGGCGCGGCGGACGTGGGCGTGGAAGCAGTGGCCGGCGCGCTCGCGGCGCCCTGGGCCAGCGCGAGCGGCTGCCAGGCCAGGCCGGCCCACACCAGCAGCGCAACGATCGTCGGTTTGATGAGCTTCATCGCTGTGGCGTCCGGCTAGGTTCTGCGCAGGGGTTGTCCCGTTTGCTTGGCGATGATCCGTTTCTTGAGCGAGAGGTAGATGCCCGTCGGGATCACCTGCTTGCTCGCCAGATCGGCCTTGCTGAGGTAGGGCCGCGCGGCAACGATGCGGTCAGCCTCGGCATCGCCGATGCCGGGCAGGGTCTTCAGTTGCGCCCGGCTGGCGCTGTTGATGTCGATCAGCGGCGCGGGCGCGCGCGCCGGGGTGGGACCAGCGGCCAGCGCCGGCCCGGGCCCGGCCTGCAGCCCGAGTGCGAGCAGGCCCACGAGCAACGCGGCTGCGGTGGTGCGTCGCTCGGCCATGGTGCGGTGCGCGCGTCGGGCCGCTCAGGCAATGGGCATCACGCTACTTCGCATGCATCACCTTGATGTCGGCGATGCGGCCGGTGTCATGGCAGACCATGCAGGTCTCGACCTTGGGCAGCGCCACGCTGCGCGGCGAATAGATCGAACCACCGTTGATCTCGATGTGCGCCCGGGCCAGCACCGAGTCGTGGCAGGCGAAGCAGGCGGTCGAAATCGGCGAGTTCACCAGGGTGGTCGCTGCCGCCGCCGTGCCCACCCCCGTGGCCGCATTGAAGCTGAAGCCCGCGCCATAGTTGAAGTCCAGGGCCACGTAGGGCGAGAACCTGAACGCGGTGCTGGAGGTACTGGCATAGGTTCCTTGGCCGACGGTCCGGTACGGGCGGTTGGGCAGTGCACTGGCCGACGCGGTGGCACTGAAGTCAAAGGTTCCCGGCAAGTGGCAGGTCTGGCAATCCTTCAGGACGCCGGGGAACTTGATGTCGGCGAACGATTCGGTCGGGCTCGCCGCCTGCCAGGTGAAGGGCACGTCGCGCATGTTGCCGGCGTGGATGGCATGCACGTAGCTGGTCGAGTCGGCCGACCATCCGGTGCTGGTGCGGTTCGGGTTGTGGCACCACGAGCAGGTCGTTCCGTCGTTGCGCTGCCCGCCGTGGAAGGCTTCCTCGGTGAAGGTGCCGAGCTCCTGGTGGCAGGCGTTGCAGCGCGCGTCCTCGACGATCGGCCGGCGGCCGGTGAAGCCGGTCGCCACCTTCTGCGCATTCGGCGCGATCACGATCAGGCCGCCAGTCTTGTTGGGCATGCCGGCCGTCAGACCCGTGGTGGCTGTGGCCGCCGCCACCGGATAGTCCGCCAGGTTGGTCTGGGTCAATGGCAGCGTGGTGCGCACGTTGTACGAATAGCCCAGGCCGCCGGTGACCATCTTCGCGCCGGCCGGAATAGTCACCCCGGTCAGTGTGGCGGTGTAGTAGCCCTCCGCGTCCGGACCGGTCAGGGTGCCCGCGCCTGTGCCGCTGGCAGTCCCGTTCCACAGGCTCCTCAGGTAGCTGCTGGCGGTCGCGTTGAAATCGGCCGGCTCGGCAATCCCGTCCTGCGTTACCGAGTACACGAAGTACACGCTGGGCGCGCCCATGAAGCCGTCCCAGATCTCGGTGGCGCTCGCGGGGCTGCTGAAGTCCTTGCGGGCCCCGTTCTGCAGGATCCGGAACACCATCACCGGCTTGCCTGCGCTGACGCTCGCGCTCTTGATGTCGTAGCTGACCTTGATCGCCCCGGCCGGCAGTCGGCTGGTGTTCGACGCGATCCAGGCCGCATTGGTGTTGCTGTTGGTGCCGCCCAGCAGCAGGGAATTGTTCAGGCTCGGCGGCGTCACCGGCAGGTGGACGATGTCGATATTGCCTGCGGTGTGGCAGGTCGAGCACAGCGAGTCGTCGGCCTGCGACTTGCCGCCGTGGGCGAAGCCGCCGAAGCTGGTGGTCGCCTTCAGCCCCTTGGCCGCATCGGCGATGGTCACGCCCATGCCGGTGGCGAAGTTGATGCCGTCGTGGCAGGCGCCGCAGGCCAGGCGGTTGGGCACGTTCTTCCAGTTGTCGCCTTGCGCGGTCTTGGCCGTCGAGGTGCTCGAACCGTCGTGGCACTTGGTGCAGTTGCGCAGATCCTGCGGGAACGCGACTTCGTTGTACGGCACGCCAGCGTAGTTGTAGTTCTGCTTGGCCAGGTGCTTGCCCATGTGGATCTTGTGGATGTTGTTGGGCATGTTGCCGAGCGGGCGGCCATCGACCATGTTCGTGGCGCTGGTGAAAGTCAGCGTGCTGGCGTTGATGGTCGCTTCGGTCCGGCCGAACTTGCGCTGCTCAGTGTGGCAGACCACGCAGTAGCGGGTTTCATTGCGACTGCCGCCGTGGAAGCCGGCACCCGAACTCTCGGGGCTGTCGCCTGGAATGCCGCCCAACTGGCGGTGGCATTCGTTGCACTTGGCGGTGGCCACGATATCGCGGCCCGAGTCAGCCACGGCCTGGCCGGTGGCGGGAACGAAGTCGTAGATGGCATCCTTGGGCTTGACCATCGGCACGCCAGGTACCGTGGTGAAGGCGACGCCAGTGGGCGTGTTGGTGCCGGTGCCGGGGGCGTTGCCTGCGAGCTGGATCGTCAGGCGATGCACGAGGCTGGGTTCGTAGCTGAGATCGCCGAGGTCGGCCTTGACGTTGGCCCCCGAGAAACTCATCGCGTCGACCTGGGCCTTGATCTGCGGCACATCACGGTAGAAGGTGTACTTGTAGCTGCCGTCGCCGTTGTCGACCAGGGTGCCGGTGTTGTCGGTGCTTGGCCGGGTAGGCGCGGCAGCGGCCGTCGTCGTCGGCACGGTGGTCACGATGTAGCTGACCCACTTGCTCGGGTTGCCGTCGGTACCCGGCACCATCTTGGCCAGCGAGAAGGCCAGGTTGGTCAGGCCGGCGAGCGTGGCGGTGCTGCTCTTGGCGCTGTTGCCCAGGCCCACGACTGGCGTGCCGGCGGGGTCGGTGACTTTGAAATTGACAACCGGCGGGCTGGCTATCGTGACGCTGGTGATCGTGACTTGCGGCGCCAGTGCGGCCCAGGCCGCGGCGCTGGCGTCGGTGGCCGGCGCCGCGTTGCTGGCGACGCGGATCAGGCTGCCACCTCCCGGGCCCACCGGGCCCGGAGGGCCGGCCGGCCCCGTCGTGCCGCCCGCGCCGGGGGCGCCAGTGGGGCCGGCCGGGCCGGAGTCGCTGCCGCCGCCGCAGCCGGCCAGGCCCAGGGTCAACAAGACGGCTGCCAATGAGCCGAGCCAGCGGTGGCTGTTCTTCTTGACCATGAACGCTCTCCTCACGTCTGTCGCGCGCCGCACCGTTGCTGCGGCACCGCGGCCCTTGCGGGCCTGGCGCCGTGATCTCCCGCGGGTACGGCAGCCGCGGGACTGGTGGGCGTCAATCTACGTTCAGGCACAAATCGGCACTTGATCCAACGCAAGCAATTCGCCGCGGACGCGCCTGACGCTGTGCGATGGCGCGTTCGCGCCACAGCGGCTGCCTGCATCGACTCAATGCGTGCACTTGACCTGAATCATGTGGCGGCTCTGGCAGCTCGCGATGATGGTCAACAGCACTTGCCCGCAGCCGTGGTCCAGCCCCACCGAGGACGCCGCCTCATGACAGCCCCCCTACCGATCGCCATCGACGCCCATGGCGCAGCCGCCGAATGGCGCATCGCCCACGGCCTGCCGATCCCACGCTACCTCGAGCAGGTGTATTGGTGGGCCTATGTGCATCCGAACGCGATCCAGGTGTTCGAGCGCGAGTGGTTGGTCAACGCGATCCTGTTCGGCCACTACGGCCACCTGCGCGATGCGGCCTTGGCGGCACTCGGCGCCACGATCGAAGGCCACACGCTGCAAGTGGCCTGCGTCTATGGCAATTTGACGCGCCGCCTGCGCGATCGCCTGGCGCACGACGCGCAGCTCGACGTCGTCGATGTGTTGCCGGTACAACTGCGCAATCTGGCCAAGAAGCTACCGTCCGACGAACGCATCGCGTTGATGCACAGCGATGCCTCGAGCCTGGCCTGCGCGGACGCCTGCTACGACCAGGCGCTGCTGTTTTTCTTGCTGCACGAAATGCCCGAGGCGGTGCGCCGCGCCACGCTGGCCGAAGCCCTGCGCGTGCTCAAGCCGGGCGGCAAGCTGGTGATCGTGGACTACCACCGACCGGTGCGCTGGCATCCCTTGCGGCCGCTGATGCGGCAGATCTTCCGCCACCTCGAGCCCTACGCCTTCGACCTCTGGGTGCACGACATCGCGCACTTCATGCCGCCCGGCATCCCGACCGAGGCGATGGTCAAGCGCACCTGGTTCGGCGGCCTGTACCAGATGCTGGTGCTCAGGCACTGAGCGGTCATGCTCGACACCTTCCATGCCGATGTGGTCATCGTCGGTGCCGGCGGCGCCGGTCTGCGCGCGGCCATCGCCGTTGCGCAAGCCGACCCGTCGCTCACGGTGGCACTGGTCTCCAAGGTCTACCCGATGCGCAGCCACACCGTGGCCGCCGAAGGCGGGGCTGCGGCAGTCACGCAAGCGCACGACAGCCTGGAGGCGCATTTCCACGACACCGTGGCCGGCGGCGACTGGCTGTGCGAGCAGGACGTGGTGGACTACTTCGTCGCCCACTCGCATGAAGAGATGGTGCAGATGGAGCATTGGGGCTGCCCCTGGAGCCGCCAGGCCGATGGCCACGTCAACGTGCGCGCCTTCGGCGGCATGCAGATCGAGCGCACCTGGTTCGCCGCCGATAAGAGCGGCTTTCACATGCTGCACACGCTGTTCCAGACCTCGATCAAGTACCCGTCGATCCGCCGCTTCGACGAGCATTTCTGTGTCGACCTGGTGGTCGACGAAGGCCGCGCGCAGGGCGTGGTGGCGATCGACATCGCCAGCGGCAGCTTCAGCTTCATCCAGGCCAAGGCGGTGATCATCGCCACCGGCGGCGCCGGCCGCGTGTTCCGCGAAAACACCAACGGCGGCATCGTCACCGGCGACGGCATGGCGCTGGCCTACCGCCACGGCGTGCCGCTGCGCGACATGGAGTTCGTGCAGTACCACCCGACCTGCATGCCCGGCACGGGCCTGCTGTTCACCGAGGCCTGCCGCGGCGAAGGCGGCTTCCTCGTCAACAAGGACGGCTACCGCTACCTGCAGGACTACGGCCTGGGCCCGGCCACGCCCGAGCCGCGCAACAAGGCCATGGAGCTGGGCCCGCGCGACCGCCTGAGCCAGGCCTACTGGCACGAAAAACAAAAGGGCCGGACCATCGCCGGCCCGCACGGCGAGGTGGTGCACCTCGATCTGCGCCACCTCGGGCAGGCCAAGCTGCGCGAGCGCCTGCCGCAGATCTACGAGCTGGCGGTCGAGTACCTCGGCGTCGACCCGGCGCGCTCGCCGATCCCGGTGCTGCCCGCCGTGCACTACACGATGGGCGGCATTGCCGCCGACGGCCGCACGGCCTCGCCGCTGCCGGGGCTGTACTCAGTGGGCGAATGCTCGAGCGTGGGCATTCACGGTGCCAACCGCCTGGGCTCGAACTCGCTGACCGAGTTGTTGGTGTTCGGCAAGGTGGCCGGCGTGCAGGCCGCGGCCTACGCCAAGCGCACGCCCCACGGCGACGCAGCCGTGCTCGCCGCGCTGGCCGAACAGGCGCGCCTGCGCGCGCAGGCGCTGGTGCGGCAGCGTGCGTCGCGCGGCAGCGGCGAGCGCATCGCCACGCTGCGCAGCGAAATGGCCAGGAGCATGGAAGAAGGCTGCGGCATCTACCGCAGCGCGACGACGATGCAAGCCACCTGCGACAAGCTCGCCGAGCTCAAGCAACGCTACAAGAACGTGCAACTCGACGACGGCTCGAAGGCCTGGAACACCGAATGGCTGCTGGCCATCGAACTCGGCTACCAGCTCGACGTGGCGCAGGCGATGGCCCATTCGGCACTCGAGCGCCGCGAGTCACGCGGCTCGCACCAGCGCCTGGACGGCTACGAGGCCCGAGACGACGTCAACTTCCTCAAGCACAGCCTGGCCTACTACGCCGGTGGCGATGCGCCGCGCATCGCCTACGGGCCGGTAACGATCACCCATTCGCCGCCCGGCACCCGGGCCTACGGCGCGGCCGGCGAACAGGCCGATGCCGCGCGCAAGGCGACGGAGGCAGTGCATGTCTGAGGCCCTGAAAACCATCCAGATCGACGTCCTGCGCTACCGCCCCGAGCAGGAGGCCGAGCCAGTGTGGCAAAGCTACACCGTGCCCTTCAGCGACGACATGTCGGTGCTGCAAGGATTGCAGCAGGTCAAGGACGAGCAGGACGGCACGCTGGGCTTTCGCTGGTCGTGCCGGATGGCCATCTGCGGCAGTTGCGGGATGATGGTCAACAGCAAGCCGCGGCTGTCGTGCCAGACCTTCCTGCGCGACCTGCTGCCCGGCCCGGTGCGCATCGAAGCCCTGGCGCATTTTCCGATCGAGCGTGACCTGATCGTCAGCGTCGACGGCTTTGTCAGCAAGCTCGAAGGCATCAAGCCGTACCTGATCCCGAAAGCGCCGCGCACGCTGACCGAAGGCGAGTATCTGCAGACGCCCCACCAGCTCGAAGTCTTCGAGCAGTACAGCTCGTGCATCAACTGCATGCTGTGCTACGCCGCCTGTCCGCAGTTCGGGCTCGACCCCGATTTCACCGGGCCCGGCGTGCTCGCGCTGCTGCACCGCTACAACGCCGATTCGCGCGACGGCGGCCAGGCTGAGCGCAGCGAAGTGCTCAACGCCGAGGAAGGGGTGTGGACCTGCACCGCGGTCGGCTACTGCTCGGTGGTCTGCCCCAAAGGCGTGGACCCGGCCAACGCGATCAACCAGAACAAGGTGGGCAGCGCGAAGGACTACTTCCTGCGCTTCCTGTCGCCCAAAGGAGGCAAGCCATGAACCACCCGGCGCGGCGCCCGTACATCCGGCCGATGCAGGGCTGGTGGCGGCGCGATCCGTACTTTATCGGCTACATGGTCCGCGAGGCCACCGCGCTGGCGGTGCTCGCCTACGCGCTCGTGCTGACCGTCGGCGTGGTTCGACTGTCCCAGGGCGAAGCGGCGTGGAACGGCTGGCTGGCCGCGCTGCGCACACCGGCGTCGTTGGTGCTGCACGCCGTGCTGCTGATCGCGATGGCGGTCCATGCCAAGAGCTGGTTCGAGATCATGCCCAAGACGATGCCGATGATCTTCATCGCCGGCAAGCGCCTGCCCGCCCGCGCGATCACGCTCGGCGGCTGGGCAGCCACAGCGGTGGCCAGCGTCGCGCTGCTGGCGCTGGCGGGGTGGTGGCGGCCATGAAGCGCTCCAACGCCCCCGTGTTCTGGCTGCTGTTCGGTGCCGGCGGCATGCTCTCGGCCCTGCTCGGCACGGCGCTGGTCTTCATCACCGGCGTCGCCGTGCCACTGGGCTGGCCGCTACCGCCCGACTTGCTGGCCTATCCGCGCATGCTCGCGTTCGCGCAGCACGGGGTCGGCAAGGCCTTCCTGTTCGTCGTCATTGCCCTCTTCGCCTGGCATGCCGTGCACCGCATCTTCCACAGCCTGCACGACCTGGGCCTGCGCACCGGCGCGCTGGCCAAGGCCCTGTGCTACGGCGGCGCCCTGCTTATCACGCTGGTTGCCGCTATCAGCCTGCTGCGCCTGGGCTGAACCCAGGGCGTTACCAGCCGTTGCGCAATTCGCGCAGCTTGACGAACACGGTGCGCGGATCGGGCTGGTCGGGCAGGTCGGGAAACGATTCGCGCAGCCTGGCGATCACGCTCGGGCTGCTCAGGCGGAAGAAGGTGTTGACCTGCATCTCGACATCGAGCGTCGACACATAGGCCGCGTTCGGGTCCTGCCCCGCCATCCGGCCCAGCAGTTGCTGCGCCTCGCGGTTGTCGGGCTCGCGGTCGAGCGTGAAGCGCAGGTTGTTCTCGATGTAGTCGTGGCCAGGGTAGACCCGGG
>JANOKY010000444.1:0-2271 GCA_031419635.1 Burkholderiales bacterium
AGAAGAACCACGGCATGAACTTCCGTGTCATCTGCAAGTGGATGCGCATGGCGGGCGTGGACCACATCCACGCCGGCACCGTGGTCGGCAAGCTCGAAGGCGACCCGGCGATGATCCGCGGCTTCTACGACACGCTGCTCGACACCCACACCCCGATGCAGCTCGAAAAAGGCTTGTTCTTCGAGCAGGACTGGGCCTCGCTGAACAAGGTGATGCCGGTGGCGTCGGGCGGCATCCATGCCGGCCAGATGCACCAGTTGCTGACGTACCTCGGCGACGACGTGGTGCTGCAGTTCGGCGGCGGCACGATCGGCCACCCGATGGGTATCCAGGCGGGTGCGACGGCCAACCGCGTCGCCCTCGAAGCCATGGTGCTGGCGCGCAACGAAGGCCGCGACATCTGGAACGAGGGCCCGCAGATCCTCAAGGACGCCGCCAAGTGGTGCTCGCCGCTGAAGGCCGCGATCGACACCTGGGGCGACATCAGCTTCAACTACGAATCCACCGACACCGCGGACTTCGTGCCCACGCCGACCGCCGCTTTCTAAAAAGGACCACGATCATGATGACCAACCACGGCAACCGCGTGACGCAGGGCCAGTTCTCCTACCTGCCCGATCTCACCGATGCGCAGATCACCGCACAGATCGAGTACGCGCTGAAAAACAACTACGCGCTCGGCATCGAATACACCGACGACCCGCATCCGCGCAACACCTACTGGGAGATGTACGGCAACCCGATGTTCGACCTGAAGGACCCGGCCGGCATCCTCCAGGAGATCAATGCCTGCCGCAAGACCTTTCCCAACCACTATGTGCGCGTGACGGCGTTCGACTCAACCCAGGGTGTCGAGTCGGTGCGCATGTCCTACCTCGTCAACCGGCCCAAGAGCGAACCCGGCTTCGGCCTGGTGCGACAGGAGGTCGAAGGCCGCCAGGTTCGCTACACGGTGCACAGCTACGCCACCGACAAGGCCGGAGGCGAACGGTACTGAAGCCCCCCGAAGCGGCTTCGCCGCTCCCCCCAGGGGGGCACCGACGGCGGCCGGGCAGAGCCAGATCCCCGGCGGTTGCATGGGCAACAGATACGCTCACCGAAGGGATCCGCAATGACACGCTATCGAATTGCTCCCAGCATCCTGTCGGCCGACTTCGCCCGGCTGGGCGAAGAGGTGCGCGCCGTCATTGCCGCCGGCGCCGACTGGATCCACTTCGACGTGATGGACAACCACTACGTGCCGAACCTGACCATCGGCCCGGCAGTGGCGCAGGCCATCAAGCCGCATTGCGTGCGCGCCGACGGCAGCAAGATCCCGCTCGATGTGCACTTGATGGTGCAGCCGGTCGATGAACTGGCGCTGGCCTTTGCCAAGGCCGGCGCCGACTTCATCAGCTTCCACCCCGACGCCAGCGCGCATGTCGATCGCACCCTGCAACTGATCAAGGGCGCGGGCTGCCAGGCCGGTCTGGTGTTCAATCCTGCGACGCCGCTCGACGTGCTCGAGTGGGTGATCGACAAGGTCGATCTGGTGCTCGTCATGAGCGTCAACCCCGGCTTCGGCGGGCAGAGCTTCATCGACAGCGCACTGCGCAAATGCGAGGCCGCGCGGCGCATCATCGAGCACAGCGGGCGCGACATCCGCCTCGAAGTCGATGGCGGCATCAAGGTCGAAAACATCCGCCGCGTCGCCGCTGCCGGTGCCGACACCTTCGTGGCCGGCAGCGCGATCTTCGGCCAACCCGACTACAAGGCCGTGATCGATGCCATGCGCGGGCAACTGGCCGGCGCCGGCCAGCCCACGCCCGCGTGATGGCCACGCCGCTGAACACGACTCCGGCGGCTGCGTCGGCGCAGCCTGGGGTGGCCCAGGCCGACGCCCTGGCGGCAGCGTGCACGGTGGCCGAAGTCCTGGCCCAGAGCCAGGTCGAGGCGGTGATGGACGAGCTCGACCGCGACCTGATCGGCCTGGCGCCGATCAAGCAACGCATCCGCGACATTGCCGCGCTGCTGGTGATCGACAAGCTGCGCGGCAACCTCGGCCTGCAGGCCCAGACGCCGAGCCTGCACATGAGCTTCACCGGCAACCCCGGCACCGGCAAGACCACGGTGGCGATGCGCATGGCGCAGATCCTGCATCGCCTGGGCTATGTGCGCAAAGGCCACCTGGTGGCGGTGACGCGCGACGACCTGGTGGGCCAGTACATCGGCCACACCGCACCCAAGACCAAGGAAGTGCTGAAAAAGGCGATGGGCGGCGTGCTCTTCATC
>JANOKY010000445.1:0-1813 GCA_031419635.1 Burkholderiales bacterium
GTTGAGGGCCGACTCCCAGCGCGTGCCCAGGCCTTCGCTGATCTCGCGCCAGTCGGTCTTGTCGCTGAACACCTGCAGCAGGCCGCGCGGCGCTTCGAGCGCGCGCTGGCTGGCGGTGTAGCCGTGCTGGGCCATCAGCGCCGACATCAAGCCCACGCGCGCCGCGCCGCCCGGGTGGAAGGGTTTGGTCATGGTGCCGAACTGCTCGCGCAGGCCGATCGGCTGCGAGGCCGCGATGCCCAGGGCCATCTGCGTGTGCGCCGCGTCCAGGCCGAGCAGGCGCGAACACGCCGCAGCGCTGCCGAGCATGCCGGTGGTGCCGGTGATGTGCCAGCCGCGGTCGTAGTGGTCGGGGTAGATGGCGTTGCCGACGCGGCACGAGACCTCGATGCCGAGCACGATGGCGTCGAGCATCGCGCGACCACCGATGTTCAGGTGTTCGCAAAGCGCCAGCGCCGCGGGCGCCACCGGGCCGGCCGGATGGATGATGGTCTTGAGGTGCGTATCGTCGAAATCGAAGGTGTGCGAGGCGATGCCGTTGAGCAACGCGGCGCTGGCGATGTCGACCTTCTCCGTGCGGCCGAGCAGCGAGGCTTGCGGCGCTGGCTGCAGCACCTGCACGGCGCCCAGGGCGGCGATCACGGTCGCGTGCTGCGACGGGCCGATCGCACAGCCAACCCAGTTGGCGAAAGTGCGGTGGGCCTCGCGGTCGACCGCGTCGCTCCAGCCGCGCGACGGGTGTTCGACCGCGAAGCGGGCCAGCGCAGCGGTAATGGGTGGGGCGTTGGGGTCGGCGCTGACTGTGCTGTTGCGTGCCAAGGGGTGTCCTGTCAGGAAAGGTCAATCTTGCGCGCCTTGATCAGGCTTGCCCATTTGTCGATGTCAGCCTTTTTGCAAAGGCCCGAGGCGCCGAACTCGTCGGGTGTCGTTGCGTCGTTTCTTTATAAGGAACGATGGTCCTGCATATTGAACGATCGGAACGACCCGCATTAAAGTTCAGCCGCCGCCGCGCTGTCAAGGTGATGAGTCCCAAGGGGGGTATCTAATCGTTCCGTTATATGGACCGTCGTTCTCTCTGATTGAACTGTGTCGGGAGTTGCGCTAAGCTTTCCCGGCCGACCCCTTTTTCGGGTTCCCCCCTGCCGGAGACACCGCATGTCAGACCCCGTTGCCGATCCGAGCCCGCCGCCCGCTGACGAGGCGGTGTGGGAGCGCTGGACCAAGAAGCGCGTCTTCGTGCGCGCCCTCGAAGGCACCTATGGCGAGCTGGTGCACGAGCTGTTCAGCCAGCCGCGCGTGTACAGCTCGAAAGACTGGAAGTGGAAGGGTGGGCCGCAGAACTTCGGCAAGAAGATCATCAATCCGCAGGCAGTCAAGGTGGCGCAGTCGATCGAGGCCCATCTCGACGTCTATGCCCCCGGCGGCTACGGCCAGAAACACGGCCACATGAACAGCGCGGTGTTCTTCGTCTTGAAGGGCAAGGGCCACGACGTGCACGATGGCAAGCGCCTGGATTGGGAAGCCGGCGACGCGCTGATCGTGGAAAACGGCTGCGTCCACCAGCACTTCAACGACGACGCGAAAGACGAGTCGATCGTACTGATCATGAAGGCCAAGCCGCTGTTCCTGTTCATGCACATGCTGTTCCAGAAGGTCGTGAGCTACCCGCCGAAAGACCCGACCCCGGGGCAGGAAAACTACACGCCGCCGACGCACATCTGAGGACCAGGAACATGACCAGCATCGTCGACAAGATCGAGCACGCACGCGCGCACGCGGCCACGCAGGAAGTGGATTTCTACGCCAAGGCGTT
>JANOKY010000446.1:0-1815 GCA_031419635.1 Burkholderiales bacterium
GGTCACGAAGCGCGTTTGCGGCATCGGGCCCTCGACGGCATCGACCAGCAGCAGCACGCTATCGACCATCGACAAGACCCGCTCGACCTCGCCGCCGAAGTCGGCATGGCCGGGCGTGTCGACGATGTTGATGTGGGTGTCCTTCCACTCGATGGCGCAGTTCTTGGCCAGGATCGTGATGCCGCGCTCGCGCTCGAGGTCGTTGCTGTCCATCACGCGCTCGGCCACCTTTTCATTGGCGCGGAAGGTGCCGCTCTGGCGCAGCAACTGGTCCACCAGGGTGGTCTTGCCGTGGTCGACGTGGGCGATGATGGCGATGTTGCGGATCGGTCGGGTCATGGTGGTCTTGTCGTTTCAGGAATCGAGCAGGCCCTGCAATTCGGCAGGGCTGAGGAGGCGGTCGGGGATCAGTTCGCCGGCCACGATGTGGGCCGCACCGAGCAGGGCCTTGGGTTCCGGGCCATAGACGCGCACCCGCGCGTTGTCGGGCGCATCGACGCGGCGGCGCAGGCCGGTGAGGAAGCGCCCGGCTTCGTCGGCCGCCAGGCGGTACGCCGTCCAGTCGGCAAGCAGCACATCGGGCGGCAGCAGCTTGGCGTCGCGCGCCGGCTCGTCCAGTGCCGCGAGCTCGTCGAGCGTGATCGCGTCGGCGATGTGCAGCGGCCCGCTGCCGGTGCGGCGCAGCGCCGCCAGGTGCGCGCCGCAGCCGAGCGCTTCGCCGAGTTCTTCGGCCAGGGTGCGGATGTAGGTGCCTTTGCTGCACACGATGTCGAGCACCAGCGTGGCGGCTTGCCAGTCGAGCACGTCGATGCGGTGGATGACGATGCTGCGTGTGGCGCGCTCGACTTCGATGCCTGCGCGCGCGTACTCGTAGAGCGCGCGGCCTTCGAGCTTGAGCGCCGAGTGCATCGGTGGGCGCTGCTCGATGGCGCCGGTGAAGCGCAGGCAGGCGGCGTCGATGTCGGCCCGCGTGACATCGACCGGCCGCTCTTGCAGCAGCGAGCCTTCGAGGTCGCCGGTGGTGGTGGTCTGGCCGAGCGTGAGCGTGGCGGTATAGCGCTTGTCGGCGTCCAGGCTGGTCTGCGAGAACTTGGTGGCGGCGCCGAAGCACAGCGGCAGCAAGCCCGTGGCCAGCGGATCGAGGGTGCCGGTGTGGCCGACCTTCTCCGCGCGAAACAGGCGCTTGACCTTCTGCAACGCATCGTTGCTCGACAGGCCGAGCGGCTTGTCGAGCAGGAGCACGCCGTGAACGGCGCGTTTGACGATGCGCGTGCGTGCTTGCATCACTCGTCCAGCGCCCGCGTCGCATTGGCCCGCGTGATCAGCGCCGACAACTCGGCCGCGCGCTCGGTGGTGCGGTCGAACTGGAAGTGCAGCGTCGGCACGGTGTGGATCTGCAGCTTCTTGAACAGGCCGTTGCGCACGAAGCCAGCGGCTTCGTTCAGCGCCAGCTCGCACTCGGCCAGGTCGCCCACCAGCAGCGAGAAGCGCACGGTGGCGTGGGCGTAGTCGGGCGTGACGTCGACGCCGGTGACGGTGACCATGCCGATGCGCGGATCCTTCAGTTCGCGAACGAGCCCGGCCACATCGCGCTGGATCTGGTCGGCGACGCGAAAGCTGCGGTTGGGGATGGCTTTTTTGTGGCGTGACATGGCAACGTATTCGAGACAGGCCCTGGAAGAACAAACCCCGCCGACTTTGCAGTGGGCGGGGTTGGCTCGGGTGAGGCGAACTCCGCACTACAAGGTGCGAGCAACTTCCTTGACTTCGAAGAATTCGAGCTGGTCGCCGGCAACGATGTCGTTGTAGTTCTTC
>JANOKY010000447.1:0-2786 GCA_031419635.1 Burkholderiales bacterium
CGACATGGCTCAGGTCCAGCGTGCGCTGGCCATGGTGGTCAAGCAGGCGGCCGGGCGTGGCCACCAGGATGTCGACGCCCTTGCGCAAGCGGTCGACCTGAGGTTGCATGCCGACGCCGCCGAACATCACCATCGACGTCAGCGGCACATGCTTGCCGTAGGTGCGCACGCTTTCCTCGACCTGGGCCGCGAGTTCGCGGGTCGGGGTCAGGATGAGTGCGCGGATGGCGACGCGGCCGCGCGCATCGCGCTTGCTCGGTTGGGCCATCAGGCGTTGCAGCATCGGCAGCACGAAGCCTGCCGTCTTGCCGGTGCCGGTTTGCGCACCGGCCAGCAGATCGCCACCTTTGAGCACGGCAGGGATGGCTTGCACCTGAATCGGGGTGGGAATGTCGTAGCCCTGTTCGCGAACAGCGCGCAGGAGCGGCTCGGCCAGGCCGAGGTGCGTGAAATGCATTTGGGGGGAGGCTCACGAAGGAGCCGTGGTTCGCTGCCTGCTGTCACCCGTTGCGGGTGCACCAGTCGGTAGGCGCGTGAGATTTAAGGCGTCGGAATCGACCGCGCCACGATGACTGGAAGCCGCAGCGCTGGCGTGATTGTACCCGGCGAGGTTCTCGGGCCAGCGCCGGGCCGCTCCCAAGCGGCCCGAGCTGCCCTCGGGGGGCGCGAGCGCAGCGAGCTTGGGGCCGTCAATTCGGCATCGGCTGGCGTGCATTCAGCCTCAGCCAGCCGCGTGTAATGCGGTAAATGGCCCACACGCCGAGCAGCAGCATGCCGATCACCCAGGTGCCGAAGCCGATGATGATCAGCGTCAGCGGGATCGACACGATGGCCACCAGCAGGGCCCAGGCGGCGGCAAACCAGAAAGTGCGGATCTGCCAGTCGAAGTGCGTCTCCAACCAGGTGCCACGCGCGTCGCTGCGGTAGATGTAGTTGACGATCACCGCAATGATCGACGGCCAGCCGAACAGGAACGAGCCGATCACACTGGCCGCACCGAAGGCGCCCAGTGCCAGGCCCAGCGCGTGCAATGCGTAGACGATGTGCGTGGTGCGCACCAGCGAGGGCGAGGCTTCGACGGTCATCACTTCGGTGTTCATGCGTTGCGCTCCGGGACGGTGGGGGCTGAAGCCTGCAATGTAGGGACGAGCCACAGCAGCACAAGGCCGCAGGCGACGAACGGCACCCCGGCCCAGGCCAAACGCTCGAAACCGAGGACAGACGCCAGCGCGCCGCCGACGATCGCGCCGCCTGCCGTGCCCAGGTACAGCATCGAGGTGTTCAGCGACAGCAGCACCGGCGCTTGCGCGGGCGCCATCGCCGCCAGGCGCGACTGCTGCGGCGCCATCATGCCGAAGCCGGCCGTCCCCCAGGCCAGCAGCACCAGCAGCATCAGCGGCCATGAGCCGGCGGTCAGCGGCAGCAGCGCCATCGTGGCGCCGAGCAGCGACACCAGCAGGGCCGTCAGGCTCCCGGCCAATGCGCACAACACATTGCCGGCAGCAAACAGCGCCAAGGCCAGCAGCAAGGCGCGTTTGCGCGACCAGCGTCCGGTGGCCAGCAGCACCAGCGGCGCCAGCAGCGCGGTCGACAATGCATAGGCCGTCATCGCCTGGCCGGCCGCGGGCACGCTCACACCGAGGTCTTTGGCCAGCGGCGTCAGGATGCCGCTGGTGACGAAGGCACCGGTGCCGATGACCAGGTTGACCAGAGAAAACAACCAGAGCGGGCGGGGCATGGGGCGCGACTGTGTGGTCTTGCCCCATTCCAGGCAAAGCGCGGGCCATAGCGGCGACAATAGCGGCAGTGCGGGTCTTCCTGGGTGGAAGGCCCGCGTTTCATTTCCGAGCAAGGCAGACCATGGCCCAGTACGTTTTGTCGAAACAATTGCCCGCCTTCGGCGGCCTCACTTGGCTTCGCTACGGGAGGGCCCTGTAATGGCGCAATATGTTTTCACCATGAACCGCGTCGGCAAGATCGTTCCGCCGAAGCGCCACATCCTCAAGAACATCTCGCTGTCGTTCTTCCCCGGCGCCAAGATCGGCATGCTCGGCGTCAACGGCTCGGGCAAGAGCACCTTGCTGAAGATCATGGCCGGCGTGGACAAGGAGATCGAGGGCGAAGCCACGGCGATGCCGGGCCTGAAGATCGGCTACCTGCCGCAGGAGCCGCAGCTCGACGCCAACCAGACCGTGCGCGAGGCAGTCGAGCAGGGCATCGGCGGCGCGCTGGCGGCGAAGAAGCGGCTCGATGAGGTGTATGCCGAATATGCCGACGAGAACGCGGACTTCGACAAACTGGCCACCGAGCAGGCCGAGCTCGAAGCGGTGATCGCTGCCGGTGGCGGCGAGAACACCGACCTGCAGTTGGAGCTGGCCGCCGACGCGCTGCGCCTGCCGCCGTGGGATGCGCAGATCGGAGTGCTGTCGGGCGGTGAGAAGCGCCGCGTCGCGCTGTGCCGGCTGCTGCTGAGCAAGCCCGACATGCTGCTCCTGGACGAGCCGACCAACCACCTGGATGCCGAATCGGTCGAGTGGCTGGAGCAATTCCTGCTTCGATTCCCCGGCACCGTGGTGGCCATCACCCACGACCGCTACTTCCTCGACAACGCGGCCGAATGGATCCTGGAGCTCGACCGCGGCTCGGGCATCCCCTGGAAGGGCAACTACTCCGACTGGCTGGACCAGAAAGAGCAGCGCCTCGAGCAGGAGCAGAAGACCGAAGACGCGCGCATGAAGGCGATGAAAGAGGAGCTGAAGTGGGTGCGCTCCAACGCCAAGGCGCGG
>JANOKY010000448.1:0-2474 GCA_031419635.1 Burkholderiales bacterium
AGAGGCGCGCCAGATCATGGCGCAACTCGGCATCCGAAAATTCGAGGAACTGATCGGCCGCAGCGACCTGCTCGATACCAAGAAGAGCATCGCGCACTGGAAGGCGCGTGGCCTGGATTTCAGCCGCATCTTCCACCAGGTGCAGGTGCCAGCCGACGTGCCGCGGCATCTGGTCGATGCGCAGGACCACGGCCTGGCCAAGGCGCTGGACGTGATGCTGATCGAGAAGTGCCGCCCGGCGATCGAGCGCGGCGAGAAGGTGCAGTTCATGGCCGACGCGCGCAATGTCAACCGCAGCGTCGGCGCGATGCTGTCGGGCGAGTTGATCCGGCAGCGCCCCGAAGGCCTGCCCGACCAGACCATCTTCATCCAGATGGAGGGCACCGGCGGCCAGAGCTACGGCGCCTTCCTGGCCAGCGGCATCACCTTCTACCTGATCGGCGATGCCAACGACTACACCGGCAAGGGCCTGAGTGGCGGGCGCATCACGATCCGCCCGAGCATCGACTTCCGCGGCGAGGCCACGGCCAACATCATCATCGGCAACACCGCGCTGTACGGCGCCACCAGCGGCGAGGCCTTTTTCCGCGGCGTCGCTGGCGAGCGCTTCGCAGTTCGCCTGTCAGGGGCGACGGCGGTGGTCGAAGGCACCGGCGACCATGGCTGCGAGTACATGACCGGCGGCACCGTTGCCGTGCTCGGCAAGACCGGCCGCAATTTCGCCGCCGGCATGAGCGGCGGCGTGGCCTATGTGTACGACGAAGACGGCCACTTCGCCAGGCGCTGCAATACCAGCATGGTGGCGCTGGACAAGGTACTGCCGCGCGCTGAACAGGACGCGGCCACGTTGCACAAGGGCCAGGCCGACGAAGTCTTGCTGAAGAAACTGATCGAAGACCACCACCGCTGGACCGGCAGCCTGCGCGCGCGCCACATCCTCGACCACTGGGCCGAGTCGCGCACCCGCTTCATCAAGGTTTTCCCGCTCGAATACCAGCGCGCGTTGAAGCAGATGAATGCGACGACGCAAGCGGCCGCCACCCTTGCCAAGGCCAAGGCCGAAGCGGTGCCGGCCAAGTAACGCAAAGCAAGAGAACACCATGGGAAAAGTCACCGGCTTCCTCGAATACGAGCGCCTCGAAGAGGGCTACGAGCCGATAGCCAAGCGCGTGAAGAACTACAAGGAGTTCGTCATCGCGCTCAACGCCGAGCAATCGAAGACGCAGGCTGCGCGCTGCATGGATTGCGGCACGCCGTTCTGCAACAGCGGCTGCCCGGTCAACAACATCATTCCGGACTTCAACGACCTGGTGTACCGCGGCGATTGGCAAAACGCGATCGCGGTGCTGCACTCGACCAACAACTTCCCCGAGTTCACCGGCCGCATCTGCCCCGCGCCCTGCGAGGCGGCATGCACGCTCAATGTCAACGACGATGCGGTGGGCATCAAGTCGATCGAGCACGCGATCATCGACCGTGCCTGGGCCGAAGGCTGGGTGGTGCCGCAGCCACCGACGGCCAAGACCGGCCGGAAAGTGGCGGTCGTCGGCTCCGGCCCCGCGGGCCTGGCCGCGGCCCAGCAGTTGGCGCGCGCCGGCCATGACGTGACGGTGTTCGAGAAGAACAGCCGCATCGGCGGCCTGCTGCGCTACGGCATCCCCGATTTCAAGATGGAGAAGTCGCACATCGACCGCCGCGTGGCGCAGATGCAGGCCGAGGGCGTGAGCTTCCGCACTGGCGTGCTGATCGGCGCGATGGCCAAGGGCAGCTTGGTCACCAACGACGCCAAGCAGACGATCAGCGCCGCTGAGTTGAAGGCGCAGTTCGACGCCGTGCTCCTGACCGGCGGTGCCGAACAAAGCCGCGATCTGCCCGTGCCCGGCCGCGAACTCGACGGCGTGCATTTCGCGATGGAGTTCCTGCCGCAGCAGAACAAGGTGGTGGCGGGCGACAAGCTCAAGGGCCAGTTGATGGCCACCGGCAAGCATGTCATCGTCATCGGCGGCGGCGACACCGGCAGCGATTGCGTTGGCACCAGCAACCGCCATGGCGCGGCCAGTGTGACCCAGTTCGAGCTGTTGCCGCAGCCACCCGAAGAAGAGAACAAGCCGCTGGTCTGGCCCTACTGGCCGATCAAGCTGCGCACCAGCTCGAGCCACGAAGAAGGTTGCCAGCGCGAATTCGCGATCGCCACCAAGGAGCTGATGGGTGAAAAGGGCAAGGTCAGCGCATTGAAGACCGTGCGTGTCGAGTGGCAGGGCAACAAGATGATCGAGGTTCCCGGCAGCGAGCAAGTGCTGAAGGCCGACCTGGTGCTGCTGGCAATGGGCTTCACCAGCCCGGTGGCCTCAGTGCTCGAGGCTTTCGGTGTCGAGCGCGACTCTCGAGGCAATGCCAAGGCCGGCACCGAGTCTGCTGCTGCCTACCGCACCAATGTCGACAGGGTCTACGCTGCCGGTGACATGCGCCGCGGC
>JANOKY010000449.1:0-7428 GCA_031419635.1 Burkholderiales bacterium
ATGGTGTTGCCCACCGTCACGTAGTTGATCGCCTTCGGGTCGACGCCCGAGCGCTCGACCGCCGCCTTCATCACGGTGCCGGCCAATTCAGCCGGTTCGATGTCGGCCAGCGAGCCGCCAAAGGTGCCGATCGCCGAACGGGCGATACCCAGAACCACCACATCACGATTGCTCATGCTCAGTCTCCTCGATGAAAGCCGCCACGGCGGAATCGCCCATTAGACACCGCCGGGCTGGCCGCATCTTTACGCCGGGTCAATGCAGTCACGAGCGCAGCGCGCGTTCGCAGAGTGTCCACAACCGGGCCCATCCGGCTGGGGAGCAGCGTGCAGCCTGCGGGGCAATGTGCCGCGCCACACGCCTGCCCCGCGCCCATGACCGCTGCCTCTGCCGACCCTCCAGCACAGCGCAGTTGGCGGGCGCGGTTCGCCGGACCGCGGTCGATCCGCAGCAGCCTGCGCGCGCTGGTGCTGGCCTGTGTGCTGCCGATGCTGCTGCGGTCGGCGGGGCTGGCCTACCTCGGCTACCGGCTCGAGCGCGAGCGCACCCACCGCGACACCGTGTTGGTGGCGCAGAACCTGACCGCCGACGTCGACCGCGAATGGGCCGGCATCGAGTCGGCCCTGCGCACCCTGGCCACCTCGAGCGATCTGGCCGCCGGTGACCTGGCCTCGTTCCACCGGCGCGCCACCGAAGCGCTGAAGTTCCACATCGGCAACAACTTCGTCATGACCGCCCGCGAAGGCCGCCAGCTCTTCAACACCCTGGTGCCCTATGGCACCGCCCTGCCCGCCGGCGGCCCGCAGGTGCGCATGCAGCGGGTGTTCGAAACCGGCCAGCCGTTCGTCTCCGGCTTGGTCGCGGGCGCCGTCAACCGCGCGCCGATCGCGGCCATGGGCGTGCCGGTGATGCGCGGCAGCGAAATCGCCTACAGCCTGAACCGGGGCGTCTCGCCCGAGCAGATCGGCGCGGCACTGCGGCGCAAGGCCCTGCCCGAAGGCTGGATCGCGGCCCTGTTCGACGGCACGGGAACCATCGTCGCGCGTTCGCGCGATGCCGAGCGCTTCGTCGGCCAGCAGGCCACGCTGGCTGCCGCGGCCAATCGCGCGATGGCCTGGGTCGCCCTGGGCGCAGCGCTGGCGTTGGGCCTGGGCCTGTGGCTGGCAAGCCGGCTGGCGGGGCCGCGTCACGGCCGCGATGCAAGGGCTGGTTGGGCCCTCGCTGGCACTGGGCAGCGGGCTGCCGCTGCACCTGCCGCCCCGTGCGCTGAAAGAGGCGCAGGCCGTGGGTGCCGCGCTGCTGCAGGCCGAGCAGGCCCTGGCCCGCGCCAAGCACCTGGCCCACCATGACGCACTGGCCGGCCTGTGCAACCGCCTGCTGTTCAACGAAGTGGCCCTGCACCAGCTCGCCACCACACAGCGCAAGTCGGCGCCGCTGGCGCTGCTGGCCATCGACGTCGACGGCTTCAAGGCTGTGAATGACCAGCTCGGGCACGCCGCCCGCGACGCCGTGCTCAAGACCGCCGCCGCGCGCATCGCCGGCGACGAGTTTGCGGTGCTGCTGGGTGACACCAACCTGGCCGGTGCCCAGGTCATCGCCCACAAGCTGTTGGCGGTGCTGGCAGCGCCCTATGCCGACGTCGCCTCGCCACTGTCGGCCAGCATCGGCATCGCGGACTTCCCCGAATCAGGCGTCATCGTGCCGGCCCTGTTCGACAGCGCCGACGGCGCGCTGTACCAGGCCAAGCGCGCCGGCAAGGGCCGCGCGGCCAGCCAGGCCTGAGAGCAGCCCAACCTCGCGCCGGGGCACGCGTTTGCGGAGAAACGTCTTGCCCCCTCCCCCAGCGGGGGAAGGAGCCGATCGCGGCAGCGGTTCAGCGCACCAGCAACCGCGCCGCGCCCGGGGCCGTGACTTCGCCGATCTCGGCCACCGTGGCAAAGCCATGGCGCTCGAAGATCGCATGCACTTCGGGCAGCGCAGCAGCGTCGCACGACACCAGCAGGCCACCGCTGGTTTGCGGGTCGGTCAAGAGGGCCTGGTCTTCGGCGGCAAAGCCTGCCGGCAGCGAAACCTCGCTGCCGTAGCCGGCCCAGTTGCGAGCCGAGGCCCCGGTGACGTAACCCTGCGCCGCCAGCGCGCGCACCCCCGGCAGCAGAGGCACTTTGGCCCAGTCGATCACCACCGTGGCCTTTGCGCCGCGGGCGAGTTCGAGCGCGTGGCCGGCCAGGCCGAAGCCGGTCACGTCGGTCAGCGCGTGCACGCCGGGCAGCGCGGCCAGGTCGGGGCCCGGGGTGTTGAGCTGGGTGGTGTTGGCGATCATTTGCGCGTAGCCGGCGGCGCCGAGCTGCTCTTTCTTCAGTGCCGCCGACATCACGCCCACGCCGAGCGGTTTGCCCAACACCAGGCGGTCGCCGACCTTGGCGTCGGCATTGCGCTTGACGCGCTTCGGGTGCACCAGGCCCAGCGCCACCAGGCCGTAGATGGCCTCGACGGAATCGATGGTGTGGCCCCCGGCGATCGGGATGCCGGCGGCGCGGCAGACGCTGTTGCCGCCTTCGAGGATCTTGCCAATGGTCTCGGTCGAAAGCACATTGATCGGCATGCCCACCAGGGCCAGCGCCATGATCGGCCGCCCGCCCATCGCGTAAACATCGCTGATGGCATTGGTGGCGGCGATGCGGCCGAAGTCATACGGGTCGTCGACGATCGGCATGAAGAAATCCGTCGTCGCGATCAGCGCCTGCTCGTCGTTGAGCTGGTACACGGCGGCGTCGTCGGCGGTTTCGATGCCCACCAGCAATTCCTTGGGCACCGGCATCTGGCTGGTGCCCTTGAGGATTTCGTTGAGCACGCCGGGCGCGATCTTGCAGCCGCAGCCGCCGCCATGCGACAGCGACGTCAGGCGGGGTTCGGCGGGTTTTTCGGGGGCGTTCATGGTCAGGTCTCCAGCAGTTCGGCGAGCAGGCGGTGCAGCGTTGCACGTTCGCGCGCGGGATCGAACAGGGGTGCACGCTTGACACATTGCGCCTGCAACGCAGGCAGCATAGCCGCGTCGTCGCGGCAGCGCTGTATCACGGCGCAAAGCCCCCCCGCATCGCCGGGCTCGAAGTAGCCGCCGTAGGCCACGCCGAGCATGCCGACATTGCCCGCGATGCGCGAAGCCAGCACCGGCGTGCCGCTGCGCACCGCCTCCATCACCACATGCGCGCCGCCTTCCATCGTGCTGGCGTGCACCAGCACATGGGCACGCTGGATGTGGGCGACGGTGGAGCGGTGCGGCAGCGCGCCGAGCCAGCGGTAATGCGGATGGCCGGCGGCCAGCGCGCGCGCTTGCGTGCCCAGCGCGGTGTCGAGCGCAGCACCGATGTGGTCGAGCAGGATGTCGCCACGCGATGCCAGCAAGCGAGCCGCCGCGAAATAAGTCGTCGGCGACTTCTCCTCGCGCAAGTGGCCGACCATCAGCGCGCGCAGGTGCAGCTCCGTCTTGGGCAGCGCCTTGCGCAGCCCGGTGGACTGGAAGCAGACGACGCATTTGGCGCGATGCTCGGCCGGCACATCGGCGGGCGCACCTTCGTGCAGCACGACCAGGCGGTCGGCCAGCGCCAGCGAGCGCAGCACCGAACCATCGAGCGCAATGTCGCGGTACAGATCGGTGCCCGTCAGCACCACCGCCAACGCACGCCGCGGTGTTTGCGCGGCCCAGGCCGCGATGCTCGGCGCCGAGCGGCGCGCGTGCAGGGCCAGCATCACGTCGGCCGCGCTGCGGTCCCACTGCTGCATCAAGCGCACTTCATAATCGCCGGCCAGCATCCGCGCCCAGCGCTGCGCCGTCTGCCAGTTGCCGTTGTTGGCTGAGGCCAAGGCGGGCGTGACCAGGCAGACCATGGGACGGGTGCGCTTCATGGTGCAAAGCTTAGCCTCTCGATGAGCGATCCGATCGACGACCCCGAGCGCATCCGCTGCGCCGATGCGGCCCTGCTCGCGCGCGCACTCGGCGGGCAGCGCGAGCGCAGCCTGCACCTGTTTGCCGCCCTGCGCACGGCCCTCGGCGACAAGCTCGAGATCCCCTACAGCGAAGTCGTCAACCCGCCGCTGTGGGAGCTGGGCCATGTCGGCTGGTTCGAGGAGTTCTGGCTCGCGCGCAATACCGAGCGGCTGCGCGGCGCAGCGGCGAGGCTCGAAGCGCCGCGCGCGGCGCCGTTGCGGCCGGGCGCCGATGCGCGGTACGACTCGAGCCAGGTGGCGCATGCCCGCCGCTGGCATCTCGACTTGCCCGACGCGGCGCGCACGCTGACTGACCTGGCAAGGATTCGGGAGCGCACGTTGGCGCTGCTGCACACCAGCATCGACAGCGACGACGCGCTGTATTTCTTTCGCCTGGCGCTGATGCACGAGGCGATGCATTTCGAGGCCTGCGTGATGATCGCGCAGGGCCTGGCGCTCGACGTGAGCGAGGCCCTGGCCGCCGTGGCGCCGGCCGCCAGCCGCGCCGCCGCTGAACTTAAGGTGCCGGCCGAGACCTTGACGGTGGGCACGCAAGAAGGCGGCTTCGCCTTCGACAACGAACTCGGCGCCCACCGCGTCGAAGTGCCCGCGTTCGCGATCGATCGCAGCCCGGTCACCTGGGCGGCTTACCTGCCCTTCATCGAAGCCGGAGGCTACGCCGAGCCGAAGTGGTGGACGGCCGTGGGCTGGACGTGGCGCCAGCGTGAGCTGCCGAACGGCCAGCCGCGCTACCTGTCGCGCGGCGACGATGGCACTTGGCAGCGTGCCAAATTCGGCCGCCGCGCGGCGCTGGGTGTCGATCAACCCGCCGTCAACCTCAGCCTGCATGAAGCGCAGGCCTGGTGCACCTGGGCCGGCCGGCGCCTGCCGACAGAACATCAATGGACCCTGGCCGCCGCACAGGGCGGCGGCGACTTCGCCTGGGGCCAGGTGTGGGAATGGACCGCCTCGGCCTTCGAGCCCTGGCCCGGCTTCACGCCCCACCCCTACCGCGACTATTCGCAGCCCTGGTTCGACGGCCGGCCGGTGCTCAAGGGCGCCTCGTTCGCGACCGAACTCCGCATGAAACACCCGCGCTACCGAAACTTCTTCATTGCCGGCCGCAACGATGTGTTCGCGGGGTTTCGCACCTGCGCGGTGGGCCTTTGAGTTGTCCCCTCTCCCGATGGGAGGGCTGGGGTGAGGGCCGCGCGCCCCTCGCTGACACATTGCGCTGTCGGGCCCCGCGCCCCTCCCATAGGCAGAGGGGGCGATCCAACACGGCCGGCCCCGCCAATCGCAAGCCAACGCGACTCGTCGCCGCAAAGCCGCGGTTTGTCGCATCATCGTCAACCGGGCGCTACCGCGATCCTAAACTGCGCCGGATTCATGAGAGCAGGCTGCTAAAGGACGACCGATGCGAAAAAGAGTCTGGTGGATCGGCGGGACCGTGGTGCTGGCCTTGGCCGGCGTGGCGGCGGCGGTGGCGACGGTCGGCAAACCCGGTGGCGCCAAGAAAGACAAGGACGCCAAGGCCGACGTGACGCTCGAGTTCGCCCCGCGCGAAGTGGTGGCGCCGACGCTGGCGGCGATGCCCACGCTGATCGAATTCTCCGGCCCGCTGGTGGCGCCGCAAACGGCCGTCGTGCGCGCCAAGACCGCCGGCACGCTGTTGACGCTGGCAGTGGCCGAAGGCAGCCGGGTGCGCGCCGGCCAGGTGCTGGGCCGCATCGACAGTGCCGACATCGGCAGCCGCCTGGCCGAGCGCAACGCGATGCTCGAATCGGCCCGCGCGACGCTGGCCCAGGCTGAGCGCACGCATGCCAGCAATCAGCGCCTGGCTGACCAGCAGTTCATCTCGCCGATCGCGCTCGAGACCTCGAGATCGGCGTTGGACGCCGCCCGCGCCCAGTCCCGCGCTGCGCAGGCCCAAGTGGAAACCGTTCGCGTGGCTTCGCGCGACAACCAGATCGTGGCGCCGATTGCCGGCGTGGTGGCCAAGCGCCATGTGGTGGCCGGCGAAAAGCTCAGCCCCGAGCAGCAGGTGCTGACCATCGTCGATCTGGCCACGCTCGAGCTGGCCGGCAGCGTCGCTACGCACGAGGTCTCGCAACTCTCGCCGGGCATGGCAGTGCTGGTGTCGGTGGAGGGCGTGCCAGAGAAGGTGGTCGGCACGCTGGCGCGGATTGCTCCGGCGGCGGAAGCCGGCACGCGATCGATCGGCGTGACCGTCGCCCTGGCCAACCCGAAGGAAGCCTTGCGCGCCGGCCAGTACGCGCTCGCCAAAGTGGAGCTGGCCGACGCCACCCAGCGGCTGACGCTGCCGCTGACCGCGGTGGCCAACACTGCCGGCCAGGACCATGTCTGGGTAATCGAATCGGGCCTGCTGGCGCGCCGCGCAGTCACGCTCGGCCGCCGCGACGATCGCGAGGGCCGCATCGAGGTCTTGAACGGTGTGCGTGCTGGCGGCCAAGTGCTGGCGGCGCGCTTCGACAACCTGCGCGAAGGCGCCAAGGCGATCGTGGTGGCCCGCAAGTCGGCGGCGGTGGCATCGGCCGCGGCTTCGACGCCCAATCTCAAGTAACGGTTACGGGAAAGGGCGACCATGTGGATCACCCGCGTTTCGATCCAGAACCCCGTGTTCGCCGTCATGGTGATGGTGGCGCTGTGCGTGCTGGGCATCTTTTCGTATTCCAAGCTGGGTGTCGAGCAGATGCCTGACATCAACTTCCCCGGTGTCTGGATGGAAGTGACCTACCCCGGCGCGTCGCCCGAGGCGGTCGAGCGCGAGGTGGTCAAACCGCTGGAAGAGGCGGTCAACAGCATCGCCGGGGTCAAACGCATCATGTCGCGCTCGCAGGAGGGCCGCGGCATGATGAGCATCGAGTTCTCGCTCGACGCCGAGATGGGCCGGGCCACGCAGGAAGTGCGCGACCGCGTGGCGGCGGTGCAGGCCGGCTTTCCGCGCGACGTGAAGGCGCCGTCGATCGCCCGCTTCAACAACGACAACAGCCAGCCGGTGGTCAATGTCGCGCTGCTGAGCAAGACGCGCAGCCCGCGCGAGCTGTCGATCCTGGGTGAGAACACGGTTGGCAAGCGGCTGCAGCGCGTCGAAGGTGTGGCCCGGGTCGACATCGCGGGCCTGGTGGCGCGTGAAGTGCGCATCGATCTCGATCCGGCGCGGCTGCGCGCCTACGGCGTGACGCCCGCAGAAATTTCCACCGCGCTGCGCGAAGCCAACGCCGACCAGCCCGTCGGCCTGATCAACGACGCGACGCAAGACACCCTGCTGCGCGTCGAAGGCCGCGTGCGCGACCCCAAGCAGTTCGAGCGCATCGTGGTGGCACGCCGGGGCGGCCTGGCCTTGAGGCTGGCTGACCTGGGCACCCTCATCGAGCGCGAGAAGGAGGCCGATTCCACGGCGCGCATCAACGGCCAGCCGGC
>JANOKY010000450.1:0-2394 GCA_031419635.1 Burkholderiales bacterium
GGGCTTCGGCCCGCTGCACCAGGTCGCCAACGGTCCAAAGCAGCGCGTCATAGCCACCGGGCGGTGTGGCCACGCGCTCGCGCAGCAGAAAGCGGCCGTCGTCGGGCGCCAGCGCGGCGACTTCGATCTTGGTGCCGCCGACGTCGATGCCGAGCAGCGGGTGGCTCATACCGCCGCCAGCATCGAACGCAGCGCCGCTTCGTCGATCACGGCCACGCCGAGTTCGCGCGCCTTGTCGAGCTTGCTGCCGGCCTCGTCACCGGCGACGACGTAATCGGTCTTCTTCGACACCGAGCCCGACACCTTGCCGCCCGCGGCTTCGATCAGCGCCTTGGCGTCTTCGCGCGCCAGCGTGGGCAGCGTGCCGGTGAGCACGAAGGTCTGGCCGGCGAGAGGCTTGGGTGAGAGATCGCCGTGCCCGTCGTGATCGGGCCAGGCGATGCCGACGGTGCGCAACTGCTCGACCACTTCGCGGTTGTGCGGCTGGGCGAAGAAGGTGTGGATGCTCTGCGCGACGACGGGGCCGACGTCGTTGACCTCGAGCAATTGCGGCACGCTGGCGTCCAGCAAACGATCGAGCGCGCCGAAGTGTTTAGCCAGGTCCTTGGCCGTGGTCTCGCCGACCTGGCGGATGCCCAGCGCGTAGAGGAAGCGCGCCAGCGTCGTGGCCTTGCTCTTCTCCAGTGCCGCCACCAGGTTGGCCGCGCTTTTGTCGGCCATCCGTTCGAGCGCGGCCAGCGAGGCCTTTCCATCATCGCTCGCCAATTTGTACAGATCGGGCAACGTGCGGATCACTTTGCTGTCGACCAACTGATCGACCAATTTGTCGCCCAGGCCCTCGATGTCCATCGCGCGGCGGCCGGCGAAATGCAGGATCGCCTGCTTGCGCTGCGCGGCGCAGATCAGGCCACCGCTGCAACGGTGGTCGATGCCGCCTTTCTCTCGCACCACCGCACTGCCGCAGACCGGGCATTGCCGCGGCATGCGGAAGTTGGGCACGTAGGCGTTGCGCGGCCCCGGCACGCGACCGACAACTTCGGGGATCACATCGCCGGCGCGGCGCACGATCACGGTGTCGCCGATGCGCACACCCTTGCGCCGCAGCTCGAAGACGTTGTGCAGCGTGGCGTTGCTGACCGTGGTGCCGCCGACGAACACCGGCTCGAGCTTGGCCACCGGTGTGAGCTTGCCCGTGCGGCCGACCTGGATCTCGATGCCGTTGAGCCGCGTCTGCTGCTCCTGCGCCGGGTACTTGTGCGCCACCGCCCAGCGCGGCTCGCGCGAGACGAAGCCGAGCTGCTGTTGCAAGGCGCGGCTGTCGACCTTGTAGACCACGCCGTCGATGTCGAACGGCAGCGCGTCGCGCAGTGCGGCGATGCGCTGATGGAAATCCACCAGGCCCTGCGCCCCTTGCACCGCGCAGCGCTCGTTGTTCACCGGCAGGCCCATCGCCGCCAGCGCGTCGAGCAGCGCACTGTGCGTGTCGGGCACGGCCCAGCCCTGCACATCGCCCAGGCCGTAGGCGTAGAAACTCAAGGGCCGCTGCGCCGCGATGGCTGGGTCGAGCTGGCGCACGGCACCGGCGGCGGCGTTGCGCGGGTTGACGAAGGTCTTCTCGCCCTTCTCGCGCTGGCGCTCGTTCAGCGTCTCGAAGTCGTCGCGGCGCAGGTAGACCTCGCCGCGCACTTCGAGCACCGGAGCGTCGCAGCCGGTCAGCCGCAAGGGGATCGCACCTCCGGCCTCGCGCCGTCCCCGCACCGTGCGGATGTTCTGCGTCACGTCTTCGCCGGTCTCGCCGTCGCCGCGTGTGGTGGCCTGCACCAGCACGCCGCGCTCGTAGCGCAGGTTGATCGCCAAGCCGTCGAACTTCAACTCGCAGGCATAGGCGACGGGCGGCGCATCGTCGGGCAGGCCGAGTTCGCGGCGCACCCGCGCATCGAAGGCCGCCGCGCCACCAGCCGTGGTGTCGGTCTCGGTGCGGATCGACAGCATCGGCACGGCGTGGCGCACCGGCGCAAAGCCGGCCAGCACCTGGCCGATCACGCGCAGCGTCGGCGAATCGGCGGTCAGCAACTCGGGGTGCGCCGCCTCGATCGCCTGCAAATCCTGAAACAGCTTGTCGTACTCGGCGTCGGCAATCTCCGGCGCGTCGAGCACGTAGTAGCGGTGGGCATGCTGATTGAGCAGCGCACGCAACTCGGCCGCGCGGGCGCCGGGTTCCAGCACGGGTTTCGACACCATGCCGCCCGCTTACTGGAACAGCCGCCGCGCCACCGCCGTGCCCGCCGCCATGTCGCGCGATTCGAGCGCGCGGTAGAGCTTGTTCAGCTCTTCGTGGATGGCCGCAAAGTGCTGCAGCGTCAGCGGCCGGCCCTGGTCATCGACGGCGGTGGC
>JANOKY010000451.1:0-2570 GCA_031419635.1 Burkholderiales bacterium
CGCCGCTCTGCAGCCCGGCGCGCGCGGCAGGCGGCAGCGCGATGCGATAGCGGTCGATGATCGCCAGCGCGTCGGCGCAGCTCGTGGGATCGGGCAGCGTGGGCCCGCTGGCGATGACTTCGGGGGTGTCGCCGGGCACATCGGAGATCAAGAGCGTGAGCACGCGCGCCGGTGCACACGCCGCGCCCAGGCGCCCGCCCTTGATGGCCGAGAGGTGCTTGCGCACGCAGTTCATTTCGTCGATCGACGCGCCGCTGGTCAGCAGCGCGCGGTTGACTTGTTGCTTGTCTTCGAAGCTCAGCCCCGCCGCTGGCAGCGACAGCAGCGCCGAGCCGCCGCCCGACACCAGCGCGATCACCAGGTCGTCGGCGGTCAGGCCGTGAACCGCCTCCAGCATTTGCTGCGCGCCGCGGCGGCCGGCTTCGTCGGGCACCGGGTGCGCGGCTTCGAGCACGCGGATGCGGCCGGGCCGCGCGGTGTAGGCCGGCGGCGTGTGCTGGTAGCGCGTCAGCACCAGGCCGCTGATCGGCGCATCGGCCGGCCACAGCGCGTCGAGCGCGGCGGCCATCGCGCCGCTGGCCTTGCCGCCGCCGATGACCAGGGTGCGTCCTTTCGCGGGGTCCGGAGGCTGCGGCAGGTGCGCGGCCATCACCTGGCCGGGCAGCGCGCGTTCAACGGCGGCGTCGTACAGCGCGCGCAGAAAGGCACGCGGGTCTTGGGCGGGCGATGGCAGGGTCATGGTCGTCGGCTCGGGTGGCGCACAGGCGCCAGCGTAACGCCTCTTCAGACCGTGGCGATGCCATCCGCCCACAGGGCTTCGATCTGCAGGAAGTTCCAGGCCTCGCGCGGCTCGCGCCCGGTGATGCGTTCGCTGCTCCTGGCCAGGTCGATCAGTTGCACCGGCAGCGGCAGGTTGGCCTTGGTCGAGAAGAAGACCTTGACCGTCGGCAGGGTGATGGCCTGCGCGTTCTGCGCCACCACCACTGCCAGCTTGCCCGAGGCCAGGCGCACCATCGAGCCGCTCGGGTAGATGCCCACGCTCTTGACGAAAGCGGCGAACACGGCGGGGTCGAAGTGGCCCTTCCAACTGGCCATGCGGGCGATCGACTCGGCCGGGTCCCAGCCGGCCTTGTACGGGCGGTTGGAGGTGATGGCGTCGTAGACATCGCAGACCGCGGCCATGCGCGCCAGCAGCGTGATCTGTTCGCCTGCCAGGCGGTGCGGGTAGCCGCTGCCGTCGAGCTTTTCGTGGTGGTGCCGGCAGACGTCGAGCACGGCGTCGGTCACGCCCTGGCCTTCGCGCAGCAAGGCCCAACCGCGCTCGGGGTGGGTGCGCATGACGGCGAATTCGGCGTCAGTGAGCTTGCCGGGCTTGTTCAGGATCTCCAGCGGAACGCAGGCCTTGCCCATGTCGTGCATCAGGCCGGCCAGACCGGCCTCACGGCAGGCCGCAGCGTCGAAGCCGAGCGTGCGGCCCAGCGCCACCATCAAGGCGCAGACCGCCACCGAATGCATGTAGCTGTAGTCGTCGGCGGTTTTCAGCCGCGCCAGGCTGACCAGCGCGCCGGGGTTGCGCGAAACCGAGTCCGATATCTCCTGCACCAGCGGCAGGCAATTCTCGGCGTTCAAGGCGTGGCCCATGCGCGCCTCGGCAAACATCGAGGTCACCGCGGCGCGCGAGCGCTGGCACAGCGCGGCGGCGCGGCGCAGCTCGTCGGCGAACGAGGCGGCCTCGGGTGGCGGTACGAGCGATGGCACGACGGCCGCAGCGGTGGCCGCCACGGGCGCGGGCGCGGGCGCTGCCGCCACGTCCAGACCCTGCGCGGTGTCGATCCAACATTCGCGCACCGCGCTCGATTGCGCCGCGTTCAAGTCGGCCGGGCTGTCGATGACGAAGCGTGAACGCCAGAACGGGTGATCGATCCAGGCGCCCTCGAAGCGCTCGAGGTGCATGCCCAGGCGCAAATCGGCGATGGCAATCTTCTTCAGCATGAACGCGGCGTGGTGTGCGGGCCGGCAACGGGATGGCCCTGCGTGCGATTGTTAGCGCCGCAGGCCTGCAGCAAAAACTCGAATTGGCGGCCTGTTTGCCGCCAATTACGCGCGCCGACTCAGCTTTCGCATTGCGCCAGCGTGCGGCTGCGCCAGCAGCACAGCGTGGCCGCCAGCGCCACCAGCGCCGCGGCGGCGAACACCGCCTCGAAGCCCCCCTGCTGGCTGATGGCGCCGCCGGCCACGCCGCCGATCACGCCTGACAGGCCATAGCCGAGCATCGAATACAGCGCATGGCCGCGGCCGCGCAGCACGCCCGGGAAGTGCTGGTTGATGACGCTGATGCAGGCCGCGTGCTGGGCCGCGAAGGTGACCGCGTGCAGGCATTGCGTGGCCACCAGCAGCGGCCACGAACCGCCGAGCACGGCCATCGCGGCAAAGCGCAGCACCGAGGCCAGCGCGGCGGCGAGCAGCCAGGTGTGCGCGTTCCAGCGCGCGAACCAGTGGCCCTGGGTCCAGAAGAAAATGATCTCCGCCGCCACCGACACCGCCCACAGCGCCCCCACCGCGCTCTTGCT
>JANOKY010000452.1:0-1578 GCA_031419635.1 Burkholderiales bacterium
TCGCAGCGAGGTCTGGGTCGAGGTGGCCGCCACCACGGCGCACGACGCCGGCCCGCCCGTGATACGGGTCGTGCTGTTCGACGTCAGCGACCGCAAGGCCATGGCGGCGGCCATGCGCGAGAGCGAAGGCCGTTACCGCGCTCTGGTGGAGTGGTCACCCGAGGCGATGCTCGTTCACCTGGGCGGCAAGATCGTTTTTGCCAACCCGGCCGCCGCCAAGATCCTGGGCGCCCAGACGGCCAACGCGCTTGAAGGCAAGCCCCTGCTCGACCTGGTTGACCCGGACTTTCACCCGGCCCTGCTGGCCGGTCTGAAGAATATTGCCGACCAGGGCGGCGGCACGCCGATGGCCGAGCTGCGTTGCCTCAAGCTGGATGGAACGGCCTTTGACGTGGAGGCCCAGAGCATCGCCACGTCGTACGACGGCAAGCAGGTCACCGTCACCTCGATGCATGACATCAGCGCACGCAAGCAGGTTGCAGCGTCGCCTAGTAGTTGACCCGCGCAAAGTAGGTCTTCTGCGCCGCCTCACGCGCCTGGCCCAAGGTGTGGATGCCGCGCTCGGCCAGCAGCGGGATCAGCTTCAGGAATATCTCGGCCGTGACCATCGCGTCACCGAGGGCGGTGTGGCGGCCGAGCATGGTCACGCCCAGGCGCTCGGCGATGGCTTCCAGACCATGCGAGGCTTGCTGCGGATGAACCACGGCCGACAGCAGCAGGGTGTCGAGGACCGGCTGGTCGAAGACCATGCCGGTGGGCGCCTCCTTGAGTTGCAGGAAGCGCATGTCGAAGGCGGCGTTGTGGGCCACCAGCACGGTGTCCTGTGCAAAGGCGTGAAAGGCCGGCAGCACGGTGTCGACGGTCGGTGCGTTGGCCACCATCTCGGCGCGGATGCCGTGGATCGCGATGCCGGCCGCGGGGATGTCGCGCTGCGGGTTGACGAGTTGCTCGAAGCAGTCTTCGCGGCGCAGCTTGCCGGCCACGATGCGGGTGGCGCCGATCTGGATGATCTCGTCGCCGGCCGAGGGTTGCAGGCCGGTGGTCTCGGTGTCGAACACGGTGTAGGTCAAGTCACTCAGGCGCCGATCGGCCAGTTCGCGGGACTGCTCGCTGGTGGCGAAGAGGTCGAAGTCATAAACCTCGGGGCGGCTGTCGCCGCGCAGGAACTGCGCGGCATCGAGTTGCTCGCCGGCACCGGCCAGCGGCAGCAGCAGGCAGAACAGCGATTCGTGGCGCACCCGTTCGCGCTCGAACCAGAAGGCGCCGTCGTGGCGCTCAACCACGTCGCGCAGGGTCAGCGCCACGCTCTCGTCACCGATGCGCATCGGATCGGTCTCCCAACTGCTGACGGTCTCGCTGCTCAGCGTGTGGCCGCTCCACACCAGGGCCAGGCGGGCGCGGCCATCGCTGCGTGCCAGCCGCAGTTGCAGCAGCTTGACGCCGTGCTCTTGCACCAGGCGCCCGGCCAGGTACAGCAGGGCCTGCAACAGCGAGTAGCTGTCGACCTTGAGCCACAGCGCCGGGTCGACGGCATCGGCGGCCGTGCGGCAAGCATGCTCGGCCTCGATGCGCCGGCCC
>JANOKY010000453.1:0-3028 GCA_031419635.1 Burkholderiales bacterium
CCGCTTGTAGGGCAACTTCCTACAACGGCCGTGGCCTGTGACCGATGTCACAGGCGCACGCGAAGCACGAAGCTACGCGTTGCTCATCGCCCGCACCTCGGCGATCGAAGTCACCCCCGAAAGCACCTTTTCGATCCCGTCCTGCCGCAGCGTGCGCATGCCGTCGGCCAGGCCCTGGCGCTGCAGCTCTTCGACGCGGGCCCCCGTCTGGATCAGGCGCCGCAACTCGCGCGTGACGCTGAGCAACTCGTGCAGCGCCGCGCGGCCACGCCGGCCGGTGTTTTCGCAATGCTCGCAGCCGCTGGCCTCGAAGTGCTGCAAGGCGCCGTTGTCGCCATGGCGCGCACGCCAGTCGGCCAGCACGGCATCGGGCTGGGGCCGCAGCTCCGGCGAGAACACATGCAGGTGGTCTTGCAGCAGCTCGTCGATCTGCTCGGGCCGCGCCGGGCGGGCGCTGCGGCAATGCGGGCACAGGCGCCGCACCAGGCGCTGCGCTAGCACCGCCAGCAGCGAGTCGCCGAAGTTGAAGGGGTCCATGCCCATGTCGAGCAAGCGCGTCACGGTGTCGGGCGCGCTGTTGGTGTGCAGCGTGGAAAGCACCAGGTGGCCGGTCAGCGAGGCTTCGATCGCGGTGCGCGCAGTCTCGGCGTCGCGGATTTCGCCGACCATGATCACGTCGGGGTCGGCGCGCAGGAAGGCGCGCAGGGCCTTGGCGAAAGTCCAGTCGATCTTCGGGTTGACCTGCACCTGGCGCAGCCCGGCCTGGGTGATTTCGATCGGGTCTTCGGCGGTCCAGATCTTTCGGTCGGCGGTGTTGATGTGGCCCAGCGCCGAGTGCAGCGTGGTGGTCTTGCCGCTGCCGGTGGGGCCCACGCACAGCACCATGCCGTAGGGCCGCTCGATGGCGGCGCGCAGGCGCTGGTAGTTGCCGGCCGACAGGCCGAGCTGGTCCATCGCGATCGGCTTGGCCGACGACAGCAGCCGCACCACCACGTCCTCCAGGCCGTTGTTGGTGGGGATGGTGGCCACGCGCAATTCGATCTTGTGCTGCGGCGAGAACTTGGCGAAGTTGATCTTGCCGTCCTGCGGTTTGCGTTTTTCGCTGATGTCGAGATCGCACATGATCTTGATCCGCGCCACCAGGGCCTGGCGGTAGGTGTGCGGCAGCTCGGCGTAGGGCCGGAGCACACCGTCCTTGCGGAAGCGGATGCGCAGCTTGCTGCGGCCGGGCATGGTCTCGAAGTGGATGTCGGACACGCCCCGCAAGTGGGCGTCGATGATGGCGGTGTTGACCAGCCGAACCAAGGTGTTGTCGCTCTGCTCGATCAGCGATTCGTCTTCGCGCTCGCTCGATGCATGCTGCTGCTCCAGCGATGCCAGCAGTTTGCTGGCATCGGCCGCTTCGAATTCAACCGCCGCCTCGGGCTGTAGCGAGGCCTGTGGCGCCCAGGCGTCGGCACCGAAGCGCTGGTAGGTGGCCGCAATTGCCGCGGGCAAGGCATCGGCGTGGCCCAGCGTGGGCACGATCTTGAGCTGGGTGATGAACTCCAGCTCGTCGATCTCGCCGCGACGCGACGGGTCGGCCATGGCGACCACGATCTGCGCGCCGCGCAGCAGCAGCGGCAACACCGCCATGCGCCGCGCCACCGAAAACGGCAGCTTTCTCACCGCCTCGACCTCGACCGGGAAGGCCGCCGCGTCGACCACCGGATAGCCCATCTTGCGCGCCAGCGCCAGTTGCAGGTGTTCGCGCGAGACCTGGCCGCCGCGCACCAGCAATTCGCCCAATGGGGTCGAGCGGTCGGACTTTTGTTGTTCGAGCGCGGCCTGGAGCTGCTCGGGGCTGATCAGCTTGAGCGCCAGCAAGGCCTCGCCGATGCGCACCACCGGCATGCGCGCCTGCTGGTCGAGGGCCGCCAGCAACTGCTCGGGCGCGACGATGCGGTTGGCCAGCAGCAGCGCGCCGAGCTTGCGCGCGCGCAGCGCGGCCTGCGTGGCCACCGCGGCTTCGACCTGGTCGGGCGTGGCCACCTGCTGCTCGACCAGCACCTGGCCGATGCGCGGGCCGATCTCGAACTCGCTGTAGGTGCTGGCCGGCACGAACATGCGCAGCACGCTGCCGCGTTCGTCGGCGGGCGGGAACAGGAACAGACCGTGCGGCGATTGCACATGGCCGACGCTGCGGCCCGACAGCCAGCCACCGCCGCCGGCCAGGCGCAAGCGGTAGTCCGATACGGGGTGGTGCGCCAGCAGCTTCGCGTGCGGATCGCTGCGCTCGGGCGCCTGCGCGGCCAGCGCCACGGTCAGCGTGATGCGGCGCAGTTGCGCAAAGCGCAGCGTCATCTCGGTGCCGGTGATGGCCACGCGGATGCGCGCGCTGCCGGCGTCGAAATCCAGGGCCAGCAACTCGGCGGCGATGGCCGCACTGGTCAGGCCTTCGATCTCGCAGGCGGTGCCGCTTTCGTCAGGCAGCGTGGGGTAGCCGGCAAAGGGCGGCGTGGGCCAATGCCAGGGCCCAGCGGGCGCCTGCGAAAGCGCCAACGACAGCGGCGGCGAAGACAGATCGGACATGGCAACCCCAGGCAGGACGGACTCGTGTCCGATGCTAGGTCGCAGCGCCGTCGTTGAAAGCCGCGATCAGCGGCTGGAACGGCGCTCAGTTCAGAGGCTGCGCAGCCCGCCCGGTGTCGTCACCAGCGACTTGATGTGCAGCGGCACGTTGTCGATCCAACTGTCGTTGCCCAGGCGCTGCGGCAGCGAGGCCAGCGCCAGCGCGATGCGCCCGCGCGAGGCCAGCACCGGCACCACCTTCAGGCCGGCCAGCGCTTGCAGCGCCTGTAGCCGCGGGATGCGCACCAGGTCGTCGATGGCCACGATCAGGCGGTCGCCATCCTGAATGAACGGCAGGGCGTTGTGCTCGACCATCGCCTTCTGCGACAGCTTGCGCGCCGCCTGCTCGTCGATCGGAAAGCGCGACAGGTCGACCAGCGGGTAGCCCATCTTGTGCGCCAGCGCGGTTTGCAGGTCG
>JANOKY010000454.1:0-2473 GCA_031419635.1 Burkholderiales bacterium
GCGCCGCCCGATTTCTTCACCGCCGGCGGCATGAGCGCGGCGATTGCGGTCGTCGAAGCGCTGAAGAAGACCAAGGGCGACACCGGCACCGAGAAGCTGATCGCGGCGATGGAAGGCATGAGCTTCGATACGCCCAAGGGCAGGATGACGTTCCGCAAGGAAGACCACCAGGCGATGCAGTCGATGTTCCATTTCAAGGTCAAGGTCGACCCGGCCTTCGAGTGGGGGGTGCCGGAGTTGGTGCGGGAGATCAGGCCGGAGGACATGAACGTCCCCATCCGAAACAAGCGCTGACGCGCTTGTTTCGGCGAGCCGCGTCCACACCGCTCCCCCAAGCCCCCTCCGAGAGGGGGTTCCAGTCAGAAAATTGATCTCCCGGCATTGCTCGAAACCCGCAACCTCACGATCCGATTTGGCGGGCATGTTGCCGTCGATCATGTCTCGTGCCGCTTCGAGGCCGGCACGCTGACCGCCATCGTCGGGCCGAATGGCGCCGGCAAGACGACGCTGTTCAACCTGATCTCGGGGCAGTTGCGCGCCAGCGAGGGGCAGGTGTTGTTGGCCGGTGAGGACATCACGTCGCTGCCGGCGCCGCTGCGCACGCGGCGCGGTTTGGGGCGCGCGTTTCAACTGACGCAGTTATTCCCGAACCTGAGCGTGCAAGAGAACGTCCGCCTCGCGGTGCAGGCGCGCGAACAGGGCCGCGGCAAGGCGGGCCTGGACCTGCTGCGGGTGTGGCTCGACCGGCAGGAATGGATCGCCGAGGCGTTGAGCCTGCTCGAAGCCGTGCGCCTGGCCGACAAGCGCGACGCCATCGCGGCCAGCCTGCCGCACGGCGACCAGCGCAAGCTCGAGGTGGCGCTCTTGATGGCGCTGGACCCGAAGGTCTATATGTTCGACGAGCCGACGGCGGGCATGAGCGTCGATGAAGTCCCGGTCGTGCTCGAACTGATCCGCGCCTTGAAATCGCGCCGCAACCGCCTGATCCTGCTCGTCGAGCACAAGATGGACGTCGTGCGCGAGCTCGCCGACCGCATCGTCGTGCTGCACAACGGACAGCTCGTCGCCGATGGCGAGCCGGCGGCGGTGATGGCATCGCCGATCGTTCAACAAGCCTATCTCGGCATGGCCGCCGAGGAGCCGGCGTGACAGCGTTGCTCGAATTGCGGGGCGTGCACACGCACATCGGTGCGTACCACATCCTGCACGGTGTCGATCTCGATGTGCCCGCAGGCGAGGTGACGGTGCTGCTCGGCCGCAATGGCGCCGGCAAGACGACGACGCTGCGCACGATCATGGGCTTGTGGCGAGCGTCGCAAGGCAGCGTGACGTTCAAGGGCCAGGCCATTCAAGGACAGCGCACGCCCGATATCGCGCAGGCCGGCATTGGCTATGTGCCCGAGACGATGGGCATCTTCAGCGACCTGACGGTGCAGGAAAATCTGTTGCTGGCCGCTAGGCAGGCCCGCCGCGCCAGCGAACTCGACACCCAGCGCTTGGAGTGGATCTTCGGCTACTTCCCTGCGCTGAAGAAGTTCTGGCTGTTCCCGGCCGGCAAGTTGTCGGGCGGGCAAAAGCAGATGCTGGCCATCGCCCGCGCCATCGTCGAGCCGCGCGCGCTGCTCTTGATCGACGAGCCGAGCAAGGGCCTCGCGCCTTCCATCGTCAACAACCTGATTGCCGCGCTGCGCGAACTGAAGAAGACGCAGGCGGCAACGATCCTGCTCGTCGAGCAGAACTTCGCGATGGCCAAGGCGCTCGGCGACAGCGTGGCGGTGATGGACGATGGCCGCGTCGTCCACCACGGCCGCATGGCCGAACTGGCCGAAGACGAAGCGCTACAGCAGCGCCTGCTCGGGCTGTCGCTGGCAGTGCACCCATGATCATTGGCCCGTTCGCCCTGAGGTCCGATCATCCTGAGGTATCGAAGGAAGCCCCGCACGACGCGCGGCCCGGCCCTTCGATACCTCAGGGCGAACGGGAAAGGGCGGCGATCCCCAAGGCCAGCTTCGATGCAAAACCGCTGGCCCTGCTGGCCGCGCTGGCGCTGGGCGCGTTGCCGCTGATTGGCTCGCCCTCGACCTGGGTCACGCTGACCGTGGCGGGGCTGGCGATGGGCTTGATCGTCTTCATCATCGCCTCGGGCCTGACCCTGGTCTTCGGCCTGATGGACGTGCTCAATTTCGGCCACGGCGTGTTCATCGCCATCGGCGCGTTCGTCGCCACCAGCGTGATGGGCGGCATGGCCGGCTGGACGATGTCGCCCCACCTGCTGCCCAACCTCGGCGCGATCTTCGTCGCCATGCTGGCCGCGATGACAGTGGCCGGCGCCATCGGTTTCGCCTTCGAGCGCGTGATCGTGCGCCCGGTCTATGGCCAGCACCTGAAGCAGATCCTGATCACGATGGGCGGCATGATCGTCGGCGAAGAGCTGATCAAGGTCATCTGGGGGCCGCAGCAGATCCCGCTGCCG
>JANOKY010000455.1:0-6216 GCA_031419635.1 Burkholderiales bacterium
GGCCTACTGGACCTACCAGCGCCAGGCGCGAGTGGTATTCGGGCAGGCGCGGCAGCGCGGGCCAGCGCAAGGCAGCCTGTGAAGGCCGGTATGCGCGCGTTCAGTGCCGGAAGTGGCGCACGCCGGTCAGCACCATCGCGATGCCGCGCTCGTCGGCGGCGGCGATGACTTCGGCGTCGCGCATCGAGCCGCCCGGCTGGATCACGCAGGCGGCGCCGGCATCGACGACCACGTCCAGGCCGTCGCGGAAGGGGAAGAAGGCGTCGCTGGCCACTGCCGAGCCGGCCAGCGTGAGGCCGGCGTTCTGCGCCTTGATCGAGGCGATGCGCGCGCTGTCGATGCGGCTCATCTGGCCGGCGCCGACGCCCAGCGTCATGCCGCCGGCGCAGAAGACGATGGCGTTGCTCTTGACGAATTTGGCCACCTTCCAGGCGAACAGCAGGTCGTCGAGTTGGGTGGCGGTTGGTGCTCTTTTCGTCACCACGCGCAACTCGCCGAGCGTCACGTTCCTGGCGTCGGTCGATTGCAGCAGCACACCACCGCCGACGCGCTTGAAGTCGAGCCCGTTGGTCACGGTCGACAGCTCGACTTCGAGCAGGCGCACGTTCTGCTTGGCCGCGAACACCGCGCGCGCTTCGGGCGTGATGTCGGGGGCGATGATGACTTCGACGAACTGCTTGGCCACCTGCTCGGCGGTGGCGCCGTCGAGCGGTGCGTTGAAGGCGATGATGCCGCCGAAGGCCGAGGTCGGGTCGGTCTTCAGCGCCTTGGCGTAGGCCTCGGCGACTGTCGCTGCAACCGCCACACCGCAGGGGTTGGCATGCTTGACGATGACGCAGGCCGCGCTGTCGCCGAAGGTCTTGACGCATTCCCAGGCCGCGTCGGCATCCGCGATGTTGTTGTAGCTGAGCTCCTTGCCTTGCAACTGCGTCCAGCCGGCGAGCAGGCCACGAGGAGCGTCGGCCTCGCGGTAGAAGGCGGCGCTCTGGTGCGGGTTTTCGCCGTAGCGCAGGTCTTGCGTCTTGCTGAGTTGCAGCGTGAATACCGCGGGGTACTCGCTGCGCGCGGGCACAGCGGCGCCGCTGTTCTCGGCGCCGGCTTCGAGCGCGCTCAGGTAGTTGGCGATCATGCCGTCGTAGGCCGCGGTGTGCGCGAAGACCTTCTTGGCGAGCATGAACTTCGTCGCGCGCTGCACGCCGCCGGCCTTCAGCTCGGCCAGCACGCGCGGGTAGTCGGTTGGGTCGATGACTACCGCCACGTCCTGCCAGTTCTTCGCCGCCGCGCGCAGCATCGCCGGGCCGCCGATGTCGATGTTCTCGATCGCGTCGTCGAGCGTGCAATCGGCCTTGGCGATGGCTTGCGCGAACGGGTACAGGTTGACCACCAGCAGGTCGATGGTGCCGATGCCATGCGCCGCCAGCGCAGCCATGTGCTCGGGCTGGTCGCGCCGCGCCAGAAGGCCGCCGTGGATGCGCGGGTGCAGGGTCTTGACGCGGCCGTCGAGCATTTCGGGGAAGCCGGTGACTTCGCTGACTTCGGTGACGGGCAGGTCGTTCTGAGCCAGCAGCCTGGCGGTGCCGCCGGTGGACAGCAGCTTGACGCCAGCCTGGTGCAGCGCGCGGGCGAAGTCGACGATGCCGGTCTTGTCGGAAACGGAGAGCAAGGCAGTCTGGGTCATCAGGCAACCTCCGCGCCACGCGCTGCGGTATTCGCCTTGGGAGCGGCCCGGCGGCTCATGGCTTCAACAACTTGTGATCGATCAATTTGCGCCGCAGCGTGTTGCGGTTCAGGCCCAGCCATTCGGCGGCCTTGCTCTGGTTGCCATCGGCCTGCTTCATCACCACGTCGAGCAAGGGCTTCTCCACCGCGGCAATCAGCATGTCGTGCAGCGAATGCGGCTCGGCGCCACGCAAGTCCTTGAAGTACTGCTCGAGGCTGTCACGCACGCAGGTGTCGATGTGTTTCTTCGTCATGCAGTCAGTTCGATCAGGTCGTCATTGGCTGCGGTCGATGTGATCCGCGGCAGCCGTTCATGCTGTTCGGCGAGTTGCGCAAACCAGTCGCCCACGGCGGCCAGTTGCGCAGCGCAATCGTCGATGCGGTTCATCTCGGCGCGAAAGGCCTCGCCGCCGGGCAACTCGCGCAGCGCCCAGCCGATGTGCTTGCGCGCGCTGCGCACGCCGCAGGCTTCGCCATACAGGCTGTAGTGGTCGTGCAAGTGTTCGATAAGCCACAGCGCCACCTCGGTGGTCGAGGGCGGCGCGAGATGGACCCCGGTGGCCAGGAAATGCGCCAGCTCGCGGAAGATCCATGGCCGGCCCTGCGCCGCGCGGCCGATCATCAGCGCGTCGGCCTGCGTGTAGGCCAGCACCTCGCGGGCTTTCTCCGGCGAATCGATGTCGCCGTTGGCGACCACGGGAATGACCAGCGCGGCCTTGACCGCGGCGATGGTGTCGTACTCGGCCAGGCCCTTGAAGCCTTGCTCGCGCGTGCGGCCGTGCACGCTGATCATGGCCACACCGGCCTGCTCGGCGCGGCGCGCCAAGGCCACCGCATTGCGTTCAATGTCGCAGCGGCCGGTGCGCATCTTCAGCGTCACCGGCACGCCGCGCGGCGCGCAGGCCGCCACCACCGCGTCGACGATGCACGCGGCCAGCGGCGCGTTGCTCATCAGCGCCGAGCCGGCCCACACATTGCACACCTTCTTCGCCGGGCAGCCCATGTTGATGTCGATGATCTGCGCGCCGCGGTCGATGTTGTAGCGCGCCGCATCGGCCATTTCCTGCGGGTCGACGCCGGCAATCTGCACGGCGATCGGCCCCGGCTCGCCGGCATGGTCGGCGCGCCGCGAGGTTTTCAGCGACGACCAGAGCGCGCGCTGGCTGGTCACCATCTCGCTGACCGCGTAGCCCGCGCCCAGGCGCCGGCACAGCATGCGAAACGGCCGGTCGGTCACGCCCGCCATCGGCGCGACGAAGAGGCGATTCGGCAGCTCGAACGTGCCGAGTTTCATGGGGAGGCGGGGGGAAGAGTGCTGAAAAAAGAGGCGCCAGTATAGCCAGCGGGGTGAGCCGAAATCGCTGCCGATAATCGCCCTCTGCATGGACACCTGGATCACCCCGCTGCTGGCCGCGCTCGCGCTGCCCAAATACGGCCTGACGTCGGTATTCGTCATCGCGCTGATCTCGGCCACCCTGCTGCCGATGGGCAGCGAGCCGGCGGTCTTCGGCCTGGTCAAGTTGAACCCCGAGCTGTTCTGGCCGGCGGTGCTGGTGGCCACCGCGGGCAACACCGCGGGCGGCGCGATCACCTGGTGGATGGGCTACGGCGCCGAGCGGGCCTACGAGCGCGTGACGCAACGCACCCCGACCGAGTTGCGCGCCGTGCAGTGGTTGCATCGCTTCGGCGCCAAGGCCTGCCTGCTGTCGTGGCTGCCGGTGGTGGGTGATCCGCTGTGCGCCGTGGCCGGCTGGTTGAAGCTGCCGTTCTGGCCCTGCGTGGCCTACATGGCGATCGGCAAGTTCGCGCGCTACCTGACGATGACGGCCGCGCTGCTGTGGGTCTTCCCCGGCCAGTTCAGCGCGGGCTGAGACAATCCCCGCCTCCCACAAGGAGCCTTCGATGAAGACGCCCACCTACGACGATCTCACCAGCCACTACACCCGATTGCACCACTTCCAGCACCTGGCCTCGATCGCCTGGTGGGACCAGGCGGCCAACATGCCGCCCAAGGGCAACGAGGCGCGCGCCGCGGCGCTGGCCGAACTGGCCGCGCTGATGCACCGCATGCGCACCGACACCACGCTGCAAGAACGCCTGTCGCGGGCCGAGCAGGAGCCGCTGTCGGAGCACCAGCGCGCCAACCTGCGCGAGATCCGCCGCGACTGGCACAACGCCAACGCGCTGCCGACCGAACTGGTGCAACGCCGCCAACTCGCCACCTCGCGCTGCGAACATGCCTGGCGCACGCTGCGCCCGGCCAACGATTGGCCAGGCTTCGTCGAACAGTGGAAGCCGGTGCTGGCGATCGCCCGCGAGGAGGCGGCGATGCTGTCGGCCCAGTCGGGCTTGGCCAAGTACGACGCGCTGATGGACCGCTACGAGCCGGGCATGACCAGCGCCGCGGTCGAGCGCGTGTTCGGTGCCGTGCGCGAGTGGCTGCCCGATCTGATCCAGCGCGTCATCGACAAGCAGTCGCGCCAGCCGGTGATCGAACCGGTGGGCCCGTTCGCCCTCGACGCGCAGCGCGCGATGTGCCAGGCGATGGTCCGCCGGCTGGGCTTCGACTTCGAGGCCGGCCGCCTGGACACCAGCACCCACCCGTTCTCCGGCGGGGTGCCCGAAGACGTGCGCATGACCACGCGCTACCGCGAAGACCAGTTCCTGCCGGCGCTGATGGGCACGGTGCATGAAACCGGCCATGGCCGCTACGAGCAGAACCGGCCGCGCGACTGGCTCGGCCAGCCGGTCAGCGAAGCGCGCTCGATGGCGATCCACGAAAGCCAGTCGCTCGCCTTCGAGATGCAGCTCGGCGGCCACCCCGGCTTCGCCCAGGTGCTGTCACCGATGCTGGCCCAGGCTTTCGGCAAGCAGCCGTCGTTCGAGCCCGGCAACCTGCACCAACTGCTGACGCGCGTGCAGCGCGGCCTGATCCGCGTCGATGCCGACGAGGTGACGTACCCGGCGCATGTGATCCTGCGCTTCGAGATCGAGCGCCCGCTGATCGAAGGCCAGATCGAGCCCGAGGACGTGCCGGCGCTGTGGGACGCGAAGATGAAGGAGCTGCTCGACATCGACACCCGCGGCAACTTCAAGGACGGCCCGATGCAGGATGTGCACTGGCCCGAGTCGCTGTTCGGCTACTTCCCCTGCTATTCGCTGGGCGCGATGTACGCCGCGCAGTGGTTTGCCGCGATGCGCCGCGCGCTGCCCGACCTCGACGCGCGCATTTCGAGCGGCGACTGGGTGCCGCTGTTCGACTGGCTGCGCGAGCACATCTGGAGCCAGGCTTCGCGCTGGTCGACCGACGAGCTGGCGGTGCGCGCCAGCGGCGAGGTGCTGAACCCGGCGTACTTCAAGGCGCACCTCGAAGCGCGCTACCTCGCTTAGGTGCGGCGCGCAGCGTCGGCTACTGCCCGCCGCCAATGGAGCGCAAGAACTGGCGGAATTCGTCGTTGCTCATCTTGCCGTCCTTGGCTTTCATTTCCTTGGCCTTCATGTCGAAGATCTTGCCCATCGCGGCGAGGTACTCTTCTTTGGACACCATGCCGTCCTTGTTGGTGTCCATCATTTCGTGCTTCATCATGTCCGAGCCGGACATGCCGCCCGTGTGCGAGGCGGCCATGCTGTTGAGGGCCACGAAGGCGGCAACGACGATCAGGCCGCGGCTGAGGGTATTGGCAATCATCTCGATCTCCTGTTGAGGTGCGTTCGTCAACGCCGGCCTCATGCCGGCGGCGCCCCGGAAATTCGATGCGCCGGTGATAGTCGGGTGCAGCGATCGGGTTCTTACAACTGCGATTCTTGGGGGTGTTCGCCACACCCGGCGCCGGCTCAGGCGGCAGAAGAATTCAGGCCCTGCTCGAGATCGTTCAACACCTCGTCCAGCCGCTTCAAGGCCCGGGCCGAGCGGGTGCCGGGCAGGCGCCGCTGCCGCCCGAGCAGGTGACGCGTGGCATCGTCGAGCACGGCGGCATCGATCGTCACCCCGTGCCGCGCCAACTGCGCGCCCAGCGACGAGCGCCGCGAACGCAGCAGCTCGCGGGTTCGCTGGTAGGCGTGTTCGGCCAACCAGCGCCGCTGCGAGACGCTGAAGGTGTTGGCCAGGAACATCTCCGGGTCGCGGTGGTCGGGCTCGAAGAGCACGATATCGGTGGCCGGGTAGGCATCGACGTAGCCCTTCAGACCGAGCTCGAGCCGCGAATGGATCAGCGAGCGGAAGGTCTGCGACAGCACCACCGGCAGGCCGCCGTCGACCAGCCGCGGGATCCGAGGCTCGCCGCTGCCCAGCACCTTGTGCCGCTTGGCGTGGGTGGCGTCGAAGGGCACCAGCGGGTTCAGGCAGATCAGCAGATCCAGCCCGGCGTCGAGCAGTACCGTGGCATGCAGGGTTTTCTTCAACGCACCGTCGACACAGGTGCGGCCCTTCACCTCCACCGGCGCGTACAGCCCCGGCAGCGCGGCGCTGGCTTGCACCGCCAGCGAGATCGGCACATC
>JANOKY010000456.1:0-4913 GCA_031419635.1 Burkholderiales bacterium
TGGCCACGCTGTCCACCGCGCTGCTCGAGGACGGATTCCAATGCATGTTGCTCAATGCCGCGAATGCCGCGCGTGACATGGGCACCCTGATCGAGCGCGTGCTCGAGTACCGTGTCTGTGCCATCGTCGTGATGAACGGAACGCCACCGGCACGTATCGTCAAGGAGTGCGTGGAAAACGGCGTGCCGGTGATCCTGGTCAACAAGCTGATGCCGGGTTTCGCAGTCGACACCGTGGTCACCGATAACGCCGGTGGCGGCCGCGCGGCGGCGGAGCATTTGCTGGCTGCCGGTTGCCGCTAGCTCGCCGTCGTGTCCAGCGCAGCGCAGACCTCGAGCCTGTTGGGGCGCCTGCAGGCGTTCCGGAACCGGGCGGCCGAGGCGGGCCTGCCCGTTCGGGTCTGGCAAGAAGGCGCAACAGACTATCCGGCCGGGCGCAAGGCCGCGCTGGCGATCCTCGCCGACGACAACATCGACGGCGTCTTCTGCGTCAGCGATCTGCTGGCGCTGGGCTTTCTCGACGCCGCGCGGCTCGATCGCGGCCGGCGCGTGCCACAGGACCTGTCGCTGATCGGCTTCGACGACATCCCGCAGGCTGCCTGGCAGGCCTACCAGCTCACCACGTTTCGACAGCCGGTGCAGTTGCTCACCGAGCAGGTGATGCAGGTCATCCGCCAACGCGCCGAGACGCCGACGTCGCCGCGCGATGTCTTCACGCTGCCGGCCAGGCTGGTCGTGCGTGCAACCGTCCGCGGCCTCGCCGCGCAGGAGGAATCGCCGTGACCCGGCCCCGCGTCGTCGCCCATCGCGGCAGCAGCGCAACGCATGCCGAAAATAGCTGGGCCGCGTTCGAGGCCGCCGTTGCCGACGGCGCCGATGCGATCGAGTGCGATGTGCAGGCCACGCGCGACGGCGTGCTGGTGATCCGGCACGACCTGATGCTCGGCCAGCGGCTGGTCGCGCAGTGCAGTGCGGCCGAGATCGAGGCCACCCGGCCCGGCCTGGTGCGCCTGGCCGACCTGCTGGCCTGGGCGCCGCGGTCCGACATCGGCCTGCTGATCGAACTCAAGGACCCCGATGTCGCGCTGCCGGTCGGCGCCCTGGTGGCCGCCAGCCGCTGGCGCGAGCGGATCGTGATCGGCAGTTTCCACGGCCCGGCCTTGGCCGCGCTGAAGGCGCGCACGCCGGACATCAGGACGTCACTGATGATGGGTAGCGTGGTGGCACCGGCGGATCTTGTGCGGCTGGCGCATGCCTACCAGGCGGACGGTGTGCACCCCTGCTGGGAGCACCGCTCGCCGTATCCGCACCGGCTGCTCGACGCAGCGGCGGTTGCGCTGTTGCGCCAGGCGGGTCTGACCCTCACGCTCTGGCACGAAGAGCGCGAGAGCGAGTTGTGCGCGCTGGTCGCACTAGGCCCCGATGCGATCTGCACCGACGAACCCGCGCTGCTCAGGCGGATCGTTGACAGGCCAGGGCAGGCAACGGGTGGGGCGCCAGTGGCGCCGGATTTATCAACAGCGCGGCAAGACCGTGCCAGACAGGAGACATCATGATGAACTGGAAACACACTCTGTCCGCGGTGGCCGCCGCAGCCCTGCTGTGCGTTGCTGCAGGCTCGGCGATGGCCGAAGACGTGGTCATCAAGGTCTGGTCGCGCGCCGACCGTTCGGGCCCCTTGCGCGCCGGCAACCTGGTCGCCGCGGGCGAGACGCTGAACAAGATGCTGGCCGCCACCGGCACCGATAAGCGCGTCAAGATCGAGTTGAACGAGACCAATGCCAAGGGCTATGACGACGACGCGCTCGATCTGCTGAAGGCCTTTGCCGTCGACAAGGGTCCCGACATCTTCGTGCTGGCGCATGAATGGACCGGCGCCTTCGCCGAATCCGGCTACGCGCTGAATCTCGAAGACCACATCGGCAAGAACCCCGAGCTGTACGGCGACATCATCGTGCCGCTGTGGCAGTCGGTCAGCTACAAGGGCGCGCGCTATGGCGTGCCGCAGGACTCTGAAGTGCGGATGTATTTCCTCAACAACGACAAGCTGCGCAAGATGGGCAAGACCGACAAGGAAATCGCTGCGATTCCGGGCCGTGTGGACAGTGGCGACTTCACCGCCTATGACCTGTGCGACCTGGCCGGCCAAGGGGTCACGAAGAACGTCACCAAGTTCGGCATCCTGCACCGGCCCAACGCCGGACCCGACTTCCAGATGATGATGGAAGGCTTCGGCAACGTGCCCTACGACAAGGCCGAGGCCAAGCTACAGGCCTCGAAGGTGGCGATGAAAGACTTCTTCACCTGGGTCAAGTACTGCGTCGACAAGAAAGCGTTGTCGCCGACCAATACCACGATGTCATGGGACAACATCGAGCAGGCCGCCTTCGCCAAGGAGGAGGCGCTGGTCTTCTTCCACGGCGTCTGGCGCGTCACCGACCAGTCCAAGGCCTGGAACCTCAAGGGCCAGGCCGACTACCAGAAGAAGATCACCTGGATCAACGCGCCCGCGGGCAAGAAGGGCGGCAAGCCGTCCAACCTGTCGCACCCGATTGCGTACGCGGTCTCGGCCAAATCGAAGAACAAGGACCTGGCGGCATTCATCGTGGGCCTGGCCAGCCAGCCCTATGCCAATACGAAGCATGCGGTGACCACCAACCACACACCCATCAATTACGGCCAGCAATCGATGCCGGAAGTGATTGAAAAGGGCTGGGCGCTGGTGGCCGCCACACCGATGCTGAAATTCGCCAGCTTCATGCCCAACCACCCGAAGATCGGGCAATACAACTCGATCATCTTCAAGGGCATCCAGGGCGTGGAAACGGGCCGTCTCTCGGCCGATGCGGCAGCAGCCTTCGTCATCGACGAGCTCACCAACGAGCTCGGCAAGGACGTGATCATTCGCAACTGAGAACGCCGAAGAGTCATTGGGAATCCGGGCGGCGGCGGCGCCGCTGCCCGGCCCCGGACCTCGGCCAGGAGTTCTGCATGCCCGATCACGCGCGAGCGCAGTCCCGCCGGGAGTGGGCCAACTTCGCCTTGTTTCTCGGCCCGGCACTGCTGCTGTTGTTCGTTTTCTTCATCGCCCCGATCGTCATCGATCTGGTGCTGGCCTTCACCGACATGGGCCGCACGCTGGCGGTGAGCAAATTCACGTTCGAGAATTTCGAGCGCATGTTCACGCGCGATACCCGGCTGCTCGGCGCGCTGGGCGTGACCTTCGTTTTCGTGCTGTTGACGCTGGGCATCTTCAACGTCACCTTCGCCCTTCTGCTGGCACTGATGACCACGGCCGTGCCGCCGCGCCTGGGCGCGTTTTTCCGCGCCGTGTGGCTGCTGCCGCGCATGAGCCCGTCTGTCGTCTATGCCCTACTGTGGTTGTGGGTCGTGGACCCGAACGAGCGCGGCCTGCTGAACCAAATCGTGATCAATGTCTTCGATATGCCGCCGGTCGACCTGCGCAACAACCAACCCTTGCTGTTGATCATCCTGGCCAACGGCTTCATCGGCGCATCGCTTGGGATGCTGATCTTCACCTCGGCGATCCGCTCGATCCCCGAGCACCTGTTTCACGCCGCCCGGGTTGACGGCGCGGGCCCGCTTTCCATCGTGCGCCACATCACGCTGCCGGCGCTGCGCTGGCCGATCTCATACATGACGATCCACCAGTCGCTGTCGCTGCTGGTGAGCTTCGAATACATCCTGCTGATCACCGGCGGCGGCCCGTTCTACGACACCACGGTGTTCTCGCTGTACGCCTACCGGCGCGCTTTCGAGAGCGGCGAATACGCCTATGGCGCCGCGTTGTCGCTGATCCTGGTCGTCATCGGTGTCGTGGCCGCGCTCGCGCTGTGGCGGCTGATGGATATGAAGCAGCTCCTGCAGGCGCCGCGAATCGAGGTGAATTGATGGCCGCCGACAACCTGGTTCTTGGCAGCGGCGCTGCGCCGGCAGCGCGTCCCGATTGGATGGCGCTGGCGCGCCGCTCCTGGCGGCGGCGCGTGGGCGGGCAGTCGATGCTGCTGGCCTTCCTCATCGTCGTCTCGGCGCCGATCGTGCTGCCGTATTTCTGGATGGTGGTGATCGCCTTCACCGCGCGCACCGGCGGGGTTGGGAGCGATGTGCTGTGGACCGCGTGCGCGGTGATTGTGCCGGCCGTGCTGATCTACAGCATCGTGCACATGACGGTGGCCGCGCCGCGGCTGCGGCTGATGGCCGGCCTCATCCTGCTGGCGATCGTGGGCGGCCTGCTCGCCGCGCTCATCGGCGGGCGGCTGCACCTGGACAATTTCCGCTTCCTGTGGCGTGCCGATTTTGTCGAAGAGGTGCGCTCCAAGGCCACCTCGGGGGCGCAGTTCCCGTCGGTCTGGAATGCGTTCTTCAATTCGCTGGTGCTGGCGGTGGCGCAGACCGTGATCATCCTCACCGTGTCGTCGCTGGCCGGCTACTACATCTCGCGTTTTGCCTTCCGCGGGCGCAGCGCTTTCCTGCAGGGGATGCTGGTGCTGCATGCCTTCCCGGCGATGACCCTGATCATCCCGATCTTCCTGATGCTGCACTGGATCGGCTTGCTGGACACGATTGCCGGCGTGATGTTGGTGCTGGCGGCGATCGAGCTGCCGTTCTATGTCTTCGTGATGAAGGGCTTCTTCGACGGCGTGCCCTGGGACATCGAGATGAGCGCAATGACCGACGGCGCCACGCGGCGCCAGGCGTTCTACATGGTGGTGCTGCCGCAGGTGCGCTTCGGGCTGATCGCGGTCGGCGTGTTCGCGTTCATCCGCGCCTGGGAGGAATACATATTCGTCCGCACGCTGCTGATCGAGAACACGAACTGGGTGATGAGCCTGTACCTGTTCTGGGTGTCCGACGATGTGATGGGGGTCGACTACGGCATTGTCGCCGCGGTCG